>CANPNN010000016.1 GCA_947575475.1 uncultured Pseudoflavonifractor sp. | reverse complement strand
GCGGCGCTCCTTCTCCTCCTTCTCCCACTCGTTCCGGGCGGTGAGGATGGCCTCCTTTGCCTCTACCATGGCTTCCCGCTGCTTGCTCTCGGCGGTCTTGATGGCGTCGTTGAGGATGCGCTTGGCCTCCTCCTCGGCGGAGCCCAGCTTCTTTTCCGACACGTTCTTGCGGTACACACTGTCGGCCACGACGCCCACCAGAAGGGCCACGATGCCGACGATCACTGTCAACAGATTGAATTCCATGTCGTGCTTTTACACCTCCGTTTTCTGTTTTAGCGGGGCAAACCCCATAAGTAAGGGAGGACGCTCCCAGCGCCTCCCTAAAATGCTCCGTTTATATTTTAAGACCAAGCCGCTTTTCTGTCAAGGAATTTCCGACGGGAAAGGAGATTTCCTTGCTCTTTTTTCCGTTCTATGCTACCATAGAAAAAAGAAAACCTTTTCCGGAGGTCTTTTCATGGAAAATGAGATCAAAGCCTTTACCGACTTGCGTTCCTCCAAATACTGGGACGTGGCGGGCATGAGCCGGGAGGAGCTGTACCGCTCCTTCCAGACCCTGGACGAGAAGATGAACATTATCTACCAGTTTGTCCTGGGCTACAACGACTACATCAATATGCGCCACAATTACACCTCCGAGGTGGAGCTGACCATGCTGGAGGCCCACCTGCTCACCGACATCTGCGACCACCCCGGCTCCACGGTGACCAGCCTGGCCGCCGCCTGGGACCGGTCGGTAAGCGCCACCAGCCAGACGGTGCGCCGGCTCATGGCCAAGGAGCTGGTCACAAGGGAGAACGCCCCGGACAACGGGAAGATCTTCTACCTCCACCCCACAGAGAAGGGGCTGCGGGCCTCCGACCAGCACAAGCGGTACGACGTGGAGGACACCATCAAGACGGTAAAGCGGCTGTTGAAGGAGATGCCCTTTGAGGAGGTAGAGACCATGTTTCGGTCTTTGGAACGGTATGTGGAGTTGCTGCGGGATGGGGCAAAAAAGGAGTAAGATAAAAATTGGGAGGGCGGAGTTTTCGTCCTTCCTTTGTGCTATTGCCACAAAAAATTTCTCCAAAAACTGTTGATTCTGCGATATTTTGGAAAACCTCTTGCGCTCTCAAAAAATTTATGCTATAAATGGTTTAACCATTAAATCATTTAATGGCAATCATGTTGTACCCAGATGCTGCATGAGAGAGTAAAAGGAGGAATACGCAGTGGAAAAAAAACTTGGTCTGCTCAATCTGATCGGATTGACCATCGGCGCCGGCATCGGTACCGGTATCTTTATCATGATGGGCTCCGGTATTGCCTATACTGGCCGTTCCATCGTACTGGTGTGCAGCATCGGCTGTATCTACATGCTTCTGGCGTTTTGGAATTCTCTGGCGTTTGGCTCCATGTTTGTACTGCCCGGTGGTGACTACGCCGCCCGCTCCATGGTCTTTCCGCCGCTGCTCACCGGCGTGTCGGCTTGGTTCCAGGTCGCGACCGCTTTTGTCCTGGCCGGTCACTCGCTGGCCATTACACAATTCGTGGAACAGCTATGGCCGCAGGTCGGTAATTTCCGTATGCTGTTCTCGGTGTTGGTTTTGACGCTGGGGTTTGTGTGTACGATCCGTGGTGCCCGGGTATTGACCCTGATCGAGAACCTGATCGCGGTTGCTCTGATCGTATCGCTGGGTATGTTTATTTTGTTCGGCGTTCCCAAGGTGGACTTCGCTAACTTCTTCTCCAATGCGGACGGTGAATTCTGGCACGGTGGTTTCGGCGGCTTTATGGCTTCCTTGTCCATGATGTCTTTCGCCTGCATGGGCACCGCCGCCATGATCTCCATGGGCGGGATCACCAAAAATCCTAAGCGCAACATTCCCCTGGCCTCGATCCTCTCCACCGTTGTCGTTGCCGTCATTTACGCTTTGATGGGCTATGTAAGCAGCGGTATCCTTCCCTATGAACAGGTAGCGCACCAGAATATCAGCGTCACCGCCCAAGCGATCTTGCCCCACGGGCTGTATATATTCTTTGTAGTAGGCGGCGGTATCTGCGCCGTGGTCTCCACTATGCTGGGCGTTATGGCCTATCTCCGCGACCCGATCCTGCGGGTGGCCGAGGATGGCTGGCTGCCCAAGGTCTTCACCAAGACTACCAAGGATGGTTACCCTTGGGTGATGTACTTAGTGCTGTATATTGTTAGCCTGATCCCGCTGGTGACCGGTTTGGATATTGAAGGCGTCATCGGCAACACCATGATTCCCACCATGCTCTTGAATATCTTCATGAATCTTTACTGTTTGCGACTTCCCAAATTATACCCGGAGCAGTGGGAAAAGCGGGGCCTTCGCTTTCCAAAGTGGCTCTGGAATATCTGTTCGGTGGCCGGCAGCGTTTTCGGCGCTATGATCATATACAACCTGTTCACCAACTTAAACGCCAAGGCCGCCGCTCTGTGCGTGGGTGAAGTCGTGGTGATGTTCCTGCTTCCCTTTATTACTTTGAAGATGAAGTGGGTCTCGCCCGATGTTCTGGCCGCCCGCAAGCAGGAGTCTATCCAACGTGCACTGATCGACACGGAGTTTGAAAACTAAGTAAAGGAGATTTTCGCTATGAAATACGATTTTACGTCCATTATTGACCGTCAGGGTAAGGATGCGTTGGCAATTGATTCGGCGGGAAAAAAGATATGGGGCAACGAGCCGGATCTACCCAAGGAGGGTTTCGACTTTATCCCCATGTGGGTGGCAGATATGAACTTTGCCACTGCGCCCACTGTCACCGAAGCCATCATCAAGCGGGCCCAGCATCCGTTGTTTGGATATTTTTTCCCTACGGAGGAGTACTACGACAGTATCATTCGCTGGCAGACCCAACGCAACAAACATAAGGATTTGAAAAAGGAATACATCGGCTATGAAAACGGCGTCCATGGTTGCGTCACCAGTGCAGTGGAGATCTTCTCCTCCCCGGGAGATAAAATTTTGCTGCACAGCCCCGTCTATGTGGGCTTTGCCGGAGACGTAGAGGGTCTGGGCCGCACCTCAATCTATAGTCCTCTGAAGCTGGATGCGCAAGGGGTCTGGCGTATGGACTACGAGGACATGGACGCCAAGCTGAAGGCCAACAACATCCATCTGGCTATCTTCTGCTCGCCCCATAATCCCACCGGCCGGGTCTGGGAGCGGTGGGAGTTGGAAAAAGCTATGGAGGTTTTTGAGGCCAACCAGTGTGTCGTCATCTCCGATGAGATCTGGGCGGACATCACCTTCCAGGGCCATCAGCATATTCCCACCCAGATGACCAACGAGTGGGCACGAGAGAACACCGTAGCGGTCTACGCTCCTTCCAAAACCTTCAATCTGGCCGGTCTTATCGGCTCTTACCACATCATCTACAATAAGGCCCTCCGGGATCGGGTGGTCGCTAAAGCCTATAACACCCACTACAATGAAATGAACGTGTTTTCCATGCATGCCCTTCTGGGGGCTTACAGCCCGGAGGGCGAGGCCTGGACGGAAGAACTGCTTCAGGTCCTGGAAGGCAATTCCAGATACGCCTACGAGTACGTCAGGGATCATTTTAATGGCGTCAGTGCCGCCATGCCCCAGGGTACCTATATGATCTTCTTAGACTGTACAGAATATTGCAGCCGAACCGGCAAGAGCCTGGATGAACTCATCAAAGCCGGTTGGGACGTAGGTGTGGGCTGGCAGGATGGGCGTAGGTTCCACGGTCCCTGCCATATCCGTATGAACCTAGCCTCCCCCCTCTCCCGTGTTCAGGAGGCTCTCGACCGGCTGGACAAGTACGTCTTCACCGCCTGATCCCTCTCTCTTCCCTTTTGTGACCGGCCCCCCGGAGGCATTAACTCCGAGGGGCCTCCTTTTTGCTTTTATGGAGACTTTTTGTAAAGAATACTTCCCAAGCCAAACATTTTGTGGTACCATGGAGACAGCAAGAAAAAGGAGGGACTTTCCGTGAACGAGAAACTTACCCCTCGCCAGCTCACCCTCATCGGCTCCATGCTCTTCGGCCTGTTTTTTGGGGCGGGCAACCTGATCTTCCCCCTGATCCTGGGAGCCAAAGCGGGAAGCAATTTGCCCGCCGCCCTGCTGGGGCTCCTCATCACCGCCGTGGGTATCCCCCTCCTGGGGGTCATGTCCATCGGCATCTCCCGCAGCGAGGGCCTTCTGGACCTGTCGGGCCGGGTGTCCCCCGCCTTCCGGGTACTGTTCACCTGCGCCCTATACCTCACCATCGGGCCCCTCTTTGCCATCCCCCGGTGCGCCGCCACCAGCTTCACCATCGGTCTGCTCCCCTTCGCTGGGGACCGGGTGGGACTGTGGCAGCTTATTTTCTCCGTTTTCTTCTTCGGAGCAGTGCTGTTCTTCTCCCTGAAGCCCTCCAAGATCTTGGATTCCGTGGGGAAATTCCTGAATCCGGCCTTTCTCCTGTTTCTTGGAATTATGTTAATCTCCGCTCTCATAAATCCCGTTCAAACTGTCAGTTCTGTTTCTCCCAGCGGAGATTATGTAAATTCTTCCTTCTCCGCCGGATTTCTACAGGGCTACGACACCTTGGACGCCCTGGCCAGCCTGGCCTTTGGCATCATCGTCATCCGGGCCGTCCGCCAGCTGGGGGTCACCGAGCCGGGAAGGGTGGCGGTGAGCACGGTGAAAGCCGGAATGGTGAGCATGACCCTCATGGCCCTCATCTACGCCGCCACCGCCCTGGTGGGGGCCCAGAGCTGGGGCCTCTACGCCGAGCGTTTGGCAGACCCCGGCTTCACCGGGGGCGACGCCTTCGCCCTCATCGCCCGCCACTATTTTGGCCCGGCCGGGGCCCTCATCCTGGCGGCCACGGTGACCCTATGCTGCATGAAGACCGCCGTGGGGCTGGTCACCTCCTGCTCCGAGACCTTCGAGGAGATGTTTCCCGGCAAGCTGACCTACCCCCAGTGGGCGGTAGTGTTCAGCGGGGCCTCCCTGCTCATCTCCAACTTCGGCCTTTCCAGGATCATCGCCTTTTCCGCCCCGGTGCTCTACTTCCTCTACCCCCTGGCCATCGTGCTGATCCTGCTGGGGCTTTTCGGGCGGTTCTTTGACCACGCCAGAAGGGTCTACCAATGGACTATGCTCTTTACTTGGCTGGCGGCTCTGCTGGAACTGGCCCGGGTGATGGACCTTCAGAATGTCATGGCCCTGGCGGAAAAAGTCCTTCCCCTCTATTCCTACGGCCTGGGCTGGGTAGTCCCGGCGGCAGTAGGGCTTCTTACAGGTCTGCTCCTGGAGCGGCGGTCGCTCCGATAACAAAAGGCGGATGGCCTCCACGGCCATCCGCCTTTTGTTCAGTCTGTCCGCACCGCTGCGGGATAGATCCTGTTCATCCGCTGGTCTCCGTAGTGCTCGTCCAGATATTCCTCCACCGCGTTCTGAGGCGGAAGGCCTTGGGAGCGGTCCTCCAGCCGCCCGAGGGCCAGGGCGCTCACCGTTATGTCCAAGACAAAAAACACTACCAGCACCCACGTAAGAGGGCGGCCCCACTTTCGGGGAATACGCTCAATAAGTCCGGAGAGTTTTGGATAACACCAACGGACCCAAACCACCGCCGCAATGCCCCAGAAGAAACAGTACAGCAAATTCACCCGCCCCGCCAGGTTGAAGGGGATGTGGCTGTAATCCCAGAAGACCACACCGAAAACCAACTCGGTGAACACGCTGCACAGGTACTCATAGGCGCCCCCCAGGAAGGTCCCCGCCAGAAAGAGAAAACTGTCAGAGCGGTCCCGATACCGGTGGAGCAAAAGGCTGGCCAGGGCCATGGCCAGCCCCCACACGATGGAAAACGGCCCCCACACCACGCTGGACCGGCTCATCCACACTCCGGCGGTGACCCGGCAGAAGATGGTCTCCACCACATCACCCAAAAAAGCCCCAATAAGGAAGAGCCAAAAGAGTTTATGAAAGCCGCATCCTGCGGCAAAGACTGTGCTTTTCTCCGGCTTTTTCTGAAAATCCGCCTTGGGGTGAGCCTTTTGGATCCGGTTTTCCGTCTTTCTCAGCACCCAGGTACCCAAACGTACCGATATGGCCCCCAGCCGGCTGCTCAGTTCCTCCACCCTGGGCATCCGGTGGAGGGTGCCTGCCACGGTAAGGGAGGTAGCCAAACAGTCCAGGGCCAAAATGGCCAGTAAGATCCACAGCAGGATATGGGCCAGGGTGGGCGGGATGGCGTTCCCGATCCAACCCAACATGGGGATCAGCCACTTTACTGCCGCCGCGCCCAGCGCGCCCCAAAGCAGGGATGAGCTCAGACAGATGTGACCGTCCAGATTCCCTTTCCGGTCGGAGTAATCCCACCAACGGGTCCCGGTCAGCTTCAGCAGCCAGTGTCCGGCCAGCCATTCTGCCACAGTGGCATAGATGGCACTGCCCAAGAAGAGGAAGAGCCAGCTGTCCGCCAGGTCGCTCAGCGCGATGCTGATGACCACCCCCGCCGCGCCGTAAACCACACAGACAGGGCCAAACAGGAAGCTTCGGTCCACATATTTCCGCTGGCGGATGGCAGCTACGGCGGTCTCCAGCAGCCAGCCCAGGAAGGAATAGCAGAAAAAGAGCCAGATCAGACGGTAAAAGGTTTCCATAGAGTCTCCTTTCTACGAATAAAAATGGAGGGTGGGTCACATAGACCCACCCCTGCTGTTTTATGGATACAGGCCTTAGAGAAACTGAGGGATCTTGGGCAGAGAATCGTCCTCCTCCACCCACTCCTTCTGCACATCTACGATACGATATTCGGTAGGGGTGTCCCGGATGACAAGGCGGGTGATGCCCGCATTGATGATAAGCCGGCGGCACATGGAGCAGGAGGTGGAGTTGGGCAGAAGCTCCCCCGTCTTGGGGTCCCGGCATACCATATAGAGGGTGGCGCCGATGGTCTCGCTCCGGGCGGCGGAGATGATGGCGTTGGCCTCGGCATGGACGCTGCGGCACAGCTCATAGCGTTCTCCCGAGGGGATCTGCATGGCCTCTCTGGTGCAGTAGCCCAAATCGGCGCAGTTTTTCCGGCCCCGGGGAGCCCCGTTGTAGCCGGTGGAGATGATCTCGTCATTCTGGACGATGATGGCCCCGTAGCACCGCCGCAGGCAGGTGGAGCGGGCCAGGGCGGCCTGGGCAATGTCCAGGTAATAGTTTTCTTTATCGATGCGGGCCATAGAGGTCGCCTCCTTCGACATTTTACAACAGTATACCTGTTTTTTCGCCCCATGGCAAGCCCCAGTTCTTTTTTGCACAATTCATACTTTGTTTACGTTTTCTTTCTTGACCTGATGGGCACAAAAGGCTATCATAGAGTATATCATAAAGATAATGGGGGGTGAGGAGATGAACTGGATGCGCCGGATGATGACGGGCCGCTACGGCTCCGACCAGTTGGGCATGGCCTTGCTGGGCCTCTATCTGGTCCTGTATCTCCTCTCCCGGATGTTCCACAGCAGATTGCTCTCCTGGCTTGGTCTGGCGGTCATCCTGTGGGGATTTTACCGGATGCTTTCCCGGCAGATTCCCCAGCGGCAGGCGGAGAACGCCCGGTTCCTGGAAGCCGTAGGACCTATGGTGCGGAAATACAACGTAAACAAATGCCGCCGGCAGGACAAAGAGCACTGCTATTTCAAGTGCCCCAACTGCGGCCAACAGCTGCGGGTACCCAAAGGAAAGGGTAAACTCTCCATCACCTGCCGCAACTGCGGAGTTAATTTTGAAAAAAAGACATAAAAAGGCCGGGACTGTTGTCCCGGTCTTTCTTTATTTCCCCACGCAAAATCGCTCGAAGATACGGTCCGTGATATCCTCCCGGACGGTCTTCCCCGTCAGCTCGCCCAAGGCGGAGAGGGCCTCCTCCACATCCGTCAGGAGGGCGTCGGGGGTCACACCCGCCTCCAGGGCCCCCCGGGCCCTGGCCACCGCCGCCTGGGCCCGCTTTACCGCCTCGGCCTGGCGGGCGTTGGTGAGTATTTCTCCGCCGGCGGCTTCCCCCCCCTGGGGAAAGAGGTCGGCCACCGCCTGGGCCAGAGTGTTCAGGCCTGCCCCTGTTTTTGCGCTGATCCCGATCTCCCCCGGCAGGGCGGTAAGGGGACGGGGTCCATCAAAGGGGGGCAGGTCGCATTTGTTGTAAAGGACCAGGGTAGGAGCCAAGGCGATGGCCTCCTGGGCCAGGGACAGAGCCTCCCCGGAAAGGCCTGTGGTCCGATCAATGACCACCAGAATGAGCCCTGCCTCCTCCATGGCGGCGCGGCTTCGCTCTACCCCCAGTTTTTCCACCGCGTCCCCGGTCTCCCGGACCCCTGCAGTATCAATGAGGCGGAGCAGGACTCCGCCCAGGGTACATTTTTCCTCCACCGTGTCCCGGGTCGTGCCCGGGATATCGGTAACGATAGCCCTCTCATAGCCCACCAGGGCGTTGAGAAGAGAGGACTTTCCTGCGTTGGGAAGACCCACGATGGCACAGGGCACGCCCCTTTTCAGCACCCGGCCCCGGTCGTAGGTAGCCAGAAGGGCGGCAAGGTCCCCTTCCGCTTTGGAGAGGGCTTCGGTCATGGTATTCACCGTAAAGGGGTCCAGATCCTCGTCGGGGTAATCCAACACTGCGTGGAAATGGGCCATCACATCCACCAGGCCGCTGTAAACCTCCTCCACCCGGCGGGAAAGCTCTCCCGAAAGCTGTCCCGCCGCCACCCGGGCGGCAGCGGGGGTCTCCGCATCGATGAGGTCCATCACCGCCTCGGCCTGGGTCAGGTCCAGCTTCCCGTTGAGAAAAGCCCTTCTTGTAAACTCTCCCGGCCCCGCCTGACGGGCGCCTCGGGCAAAAAGGGCTTCCAAGGCCAGGGTCAGCACCACCGGAGAGCCATGACATTGAAGCTCCGCAGTCTCCTCCCCGGTATAGCTGTGGGGGGCTGGAGACCATGTCGCCAGGACTTTATCCACATTTTTCCCCTCCCGGTCCCGAAGGGTCCCATAAACCAGGGTTCGGGGTTCATGCTCCCAAAGGGGCCGGCCGTCGGCGGGAAAAAACACCCCTCCAGCGCACTCCGCCGCCCCCTCTCCCGACAGGCGGACAATACCAACAGCGCTTCTGCCCCAAGCGGTTGCGGCGGCAGCTATCAGTCCTGAACTCAAAGCCCTCTCCCCTTTTGCGAATTCGTTGATTCTGACTACGAATTTTTACTTGACAAGTTTTATGTCAACCGTTTCTGTATATTTTTTTTCCACCTGTTGACATAATCGTCTGTGGAAAACCTGGTGGATAATGTGGAAAACATTGATATCACTGAATTTGTTACATTTTGTAACTTTTTGTCAGATGAATATAATTATGCATAATAGACCACAAACAGATTTTATAACATCATAATTTGTAAACCCACATTTCCTTTCCGGGATATTATACCAAAAAAAAGCGGCGGCCACAAGGGCCGCCCTGCCTTTTATGGGACCGCTGGACTGACGGAGACTCCGGTATAATACCACTCCAGGATCTCTTGAAAGGTCTTGCCCTCCCCCGCCAGGGCATTGGCGCCATATTGGCTCAGACCCACCCCGTGACCGTAGCCGGTGACCCAGAAGGTCACCTCCGTATCGGTGGCGGCGGCGGTAAAATGGGCCGAGCGGAGGCCAAAAAGACTTCGGGCCTGACCTCCGCTGAGGCAGACGCCCCCAATAGTCACCGAGGTCACCACCCCGGAATCATCAGTGGTCAAGTCTCGGAACCAATCCTGGAAAGGAACGGTCAGGTCGGCGTCGGGATAGACGGCCTGAAAACGGGCGGTAAATTCAGCGGGAGTAAAGGTGACCACAGTCTGCCAGCCGGGGACCTCCTCCCCCTCTGGGCTATCCACCGCTGAGAGGTAGGGTACCTCCGTCCCCCAAACCGCCACCGCGTCGGAAGTCCGGCCCGCCGAGGAAGAAAAGAACACCGCGTCAATGGGTTTTCCCTCATAAAGGCAGAGAAGGCCGTCGGTCTGGGCCACCGCCTGGCTGATCTTTTCGGCATACCGGGCAGCTTCCGCTCCCCAACCCACCGCCGCCTGATCTGGAGTCAGATAGGCCTGACAGCAGGTATAGTCCCCACACACATCAGCTCCCGGGTGCTTTTCCCCCTCCCCGGAGCGCTGATACAGACAATAGGTCCGTGCCGCCACTGTCTGCGCTTTCAGTGCCTCCAGCTGGAAGGAGGCCGGCATTTCCGCCGCGGTGACCCCCCACAGATAGTCCTGAAGCGTGATCTCTTCCACCGAGCCGTCCGTCTTCAGCAGCCGCAGGGTCTGGCTTGCGTCCCACCCTTCTATGGGAACCGCCGCCGCAGGCTCCATCAGAGGCAGGGTGGCTGTAGGAAGAGGTTCCGCTTTTCCCTCCGGATCGTGCTCTCCCTTCTCTTCCTCCGGCAGGAGCATAAGAGGCAGAAGGAACAGAAACAACAGCAGTACCACTCCCAGAGCCACCGCCCGCAGGGGCCAGGTGGGAGCCCTCCGGCGTTCTTGTTTGACCATTTTCACCATTCCTTTATGCACATTTTATTGCGTCTGGTGGTCCGTCAATTGCTGATTCCTGTTTATCTGTATGGTTTGCCCTATTTTTCTCTGATGTTCCGTCCATTCTTCTCCATATCGTTTTGCAATTTATATTGACCGAACTTGCATTTTGGAGTACAATAGGACATACGATATTTTTATCATCACGCAAAGGGGCGTTTTATATGGCTGCCACTTCTCTTCCCGACGGTCTGATGGAGGGCCTGTGTGAGGAATACCGCAAAAATAACTGTATCGATCCCCACGACTTTGAGCGTTGGGATGTAAAACGGGGTCTGCGAAACGCCGACGGGACAGGCGTGATGGCTGGAGTCACTGAGATCGCCAACGTCCGGGGCTATTATATTCAGGACGGAGAGCGGGAGCCCATGCCCGGTCAGCTCATCTACCGGGGCATCGATATGTCTGAGCTCATCCACGGCTTTACCGCCGAGGGCCGCTTTGGATATGCGGAGACAGCCTATCTCCTGCTGATGGGAACCCTCCCCACCAGGGAGCAGCTTCAGAACTTTGAGCTGTTTTTAGAGCTGAGCCACGATCTTCCGCATATGTTTACCGAGGATATGATCCTGAAGGCCCCCTCCCCCGACGTAATGAATAAGCTGGCCCGGGGGGTGCTGGCTCTTTACTCCTATGATGATACCCCCGAGGACATGACGCTTTCCAGCGAATTGCGCCGGGCCATGGTCCTGATCGCCCGGACTCCCCAGATCGTGGCCCATGCCTACGCCGCCAAAAAGCATTACTACGACAACGATAGCCTGTACCTCCACCGGCCCCAGCCGGGACTTTCCATGGCGGAAAATTTTCTTTGGTCGGTCCGTCACGACAACCAGTTTACTGAGGAGGAGGCCAAGCTGCTGGATCTGTGTATGGTGCTCCATGCCGAGCACGGCGGCGGCAATAACTCCGCCTTTTCCTGCCGGGTACTGACCTCCACAGGCACCGACCTCTATTCCTCCATCGCCGCGGCGGTGGGATCCCTGAAGGGGCCCAAGCATGGCGGCGCCAATAAAAAGGTCATGGAGATGTTTCAATACATTGAGCACGATGTGAAGGACTGGGCGGATGAAGAGGAGCTTTCCGCTTACATCGGAAAGCTCCTGGACAAGGAGACCGGGGATCGGTCGGGACTCATTTACGGCATGGGACATGCGGTGTATACCCTATCTGACCCTCGGGCCGTCATTTTGCGGAAGTTTGCCCGCGGCCTTGCCCAGAAGAAGGGGATGCTGGAGGAACTGGAGCTTTACGAGGCGGTGGAGCGGCTCGCCCCCCAGGTCATGGCCCAGCGGGGACAAAAAAAAGTGCTCTGTGCCAATGTGGACATGTTCTCCGGATTCGTTTACAAAATGATGGGGATCCCCGAGGAACTGTATACCCCTCTCTTTGCCATGTCCCGGATGACGGGCTGGTGCGCCCACCGGCTGGAGGAGCTGTTTACCCCAGGCGCCAGGATCATCCGGCCCGCTTATAAGGCGGTGGCCCCCAACCGGCCCTTTATCCCCCTGGACCAGCGCTGAAACCTCCAAAAAAATGGTTACAAAACGTTACAAAACGGTTACAAAAGTAACAAGATCCCCCTCTTGCTATACAGAGGGGGATCTTTATATCTTATATTACTATTTGGAATATTTCACTTCTGAAGGGGCAGGGTGATAAGGAAGGCGGTCCGGGACCCGGTGCTCTCCGCCCGGATGGTGCCGCCATGGAGTTCCACGATCTCCTTGGCGATGGCCAGGCCCAGGCCCGCGCCGCCGGTGCTGGTAGAGCGGGCGGCGTCCAGGCGGTAAAACTTCTCAAAAATGTTGGAAAGCTCCCCTTCGGGGATCTCCAGGCCCTCGTTGGAAATGGTCACCACCACATTTGCTCCCTCCCGCCGGACAATAAGGCCAACCGGACCGCCGGGGGTAGAGTAATTCACAGCGTTACGCAGCACATTGTCAAAGACCCGAGCCAACTTGTCGCCGTCTCCCTCCACCACCAGGTGGGGTTCAATAGCAGGCTCACATTTCAGGTCCTTGGCGGCAAAGAGGGGGTAAAACTCATCGGCAAGCTGTTCCAGAAGGAAAGAAACCTGGACCAGATCCCGCTTTTCCAGCGTCAGGTCCATGGTATTGATATCAAAAAACTCTCCCACCAGCTCCTCCAGCCGCCGGGCTTTGCTGAGGGCGATCCCCGTATACTTTGCCCGCTGCTCCTCGCTTAGCCCCGGCTCATCCCGCAGCAGCTCCAGATACCCCAGCACGGAAGTGAGGGGCGTTTTCAGGTCGTGGGCCAGAAAAGCGATCAGGTCCTGGCGGCGGTGTTCGGCCTGACGGGCCTCCTCCTGCTGGCGGGCCAGCCTTTCCCGAACCGCAGAAAGCTCACTGCCCAAGTTTTGAAGCGACCTGGGCGCTTGAAGCTCCCGCTCAGGGTCCTTCAGCACGGCCTGGAGATAGCGCCCCACCTGCCGCAGCCGTAGGCTGGGCCGGGCAATGAGCCAGGCCAGAGTGCCCAGGGACAGAAGGGCAAGGGCGGTGGCAAGGAATGTTTGGATGGGCGTCATAGGCGGGACCTCCTTCGGAAAATGGGATCGGCCTTTTCAGTATAGCGAATTTCCCGCCAAAAAACAAGCGGGGCCGGCGGAACAGGTCCCCGACACAGAAAATCACCACCCGGAGGGTCCCGGGTGGTGATTTTTGTTTTTTTCGGACTTTTTTACAGGCCCCAAGTGTTGGTGGCCTCGATGACCTCGTAGTAGGCCCAGTGGCCGTCCATGTCATCGAACACTGTGTAGCCGCTCTGGCTCTCGATGTACTCCCGGTTGGCCGTACGGCCCAGATAACCGTTGAACATCTTCACCGCTTCGGCCCGTGTCACGTTCCGCTCAGGGAGGAAGGTCCCGTCGTCATAGCCGCCGATCCAGCCGCGGACATAGGCGGTATAAACGCTGTCAGCCGCATAGGAGGCGATGCCGTCCCTGTCAGCGAAGGGCAGCTCGCCGCTCTCGGTCTCGCCTGCCACACGGGTCAGGACCACGGCAAACTCCTGGCGGGTGATGGCGTTATCAGGCCGGAAGGTGTTGTCGGTATAGCCGCTCATCAGGCCCTGGGACACGCAGAAAGCGATGGCGTTCGCCGCCCAGTGGCCCTCCAGATCGTCAAAAGCGGGAGCGTCGTAGGAGGCGCTGGGATCATACCCCTTCAGGTTGGCGATGATGGCAGCCGCAGTGGCGCGGGTGAAAACATCGTCGGGATGGAAGGTGTTGTCCTCATAGCCGTTGATGTAGCTGTAGCGAACACTGGCCACAGGCGGCTCCGGCGTCTGGTCAGGCTCCTGGGGCTGTGTGGGCTCCCCGGTCTGGGCGGGATCCTGAGGCTGGGTGGAGTCCGTGGCCTCATAGAGGGCATAGAAGGCTACGTCGGTCAAGGCCGGATGGTCGGTGGGATCGGTGGGAGTGATGATCCCGGTGGCGGGATCGGTCTCAGACCAGCCGATGTGCCGCCAGCCCTCATGGGCGGTGATCTTGGGCAGCTTATTGGGATCGGGGCTCTGCCACATATCAATGACCTCTGTAAGCGCCATGTCGGTGGCGCCGTGGTCGCCGATCACATAGGTGACGGTGACCTTGGGCATCACGTTAGGCTCAAAGACCGCATAGAAGGTCTTGTCCTCCAGCACCGGGTGGGCGGTGGGGTCGATGAGGCTGATGACTCCGGTATCCGGGTCGGTCTCAGACCAGCCGGCGAAATAGAAGCCCTCGCTGGGTACGGCCTGAGGCATCTTATTCGGGTCGGGGCTGGAATACATGGTGACCTGCTCGGTGAGGGAATCCCACACCACACCGTTGCTCTGGACCACGTAGGTCACGGTGAGCACGGGCAGAGTGTTGTCCCGTCCCACGTCGTCGGCGCCGTCGTTGGCGTCATCCTGATAACGCCAGGTCTCGTCGATGAAGGCCTCGTCCCAATCCTCGGGAGGCACGTCCTTGGCGGCGTCTCTCCAGTGGAAGTTATGGTCGTTGGCCGCCTCGATGACCTCGTAGTAGGCCCAGTGGGTCTTGGGAACGTCGGGCCAGGTCATGTACTCGTTCTTGCCGTCGCCCTCAATGTTGCTGGCCACGCCGGAGTGGACATACTCAAGCAGCTCGCTCAGGCCCTCACGGTCGGTACCGCGGCCCAGATAGCCGTTGAAGATCCGCACGGTCTCGGCACGGGTGATGTCGTTGAGAGGCTTGAAGGTGCCGTCGGTGTAGCCCCTGACCCAGCCGTTGGCGTAGTTGGTGTAGACGCCGTTGACAGCCCAGGCGGCAATGTCGTCATTGTCGGTGAAGGGCAGGCCCTGGTTCACCTGAACGCCGGCCAGACGGGCCACTACAGTGGCCAGCTCCTGACGGGTAATGTACTGGTCGGGACGGAAGGTGCCGTCACCGTAGCCGGTGAACACGCCGTTCATGGAGCAGTAGGAGATGGCGCTGTAAGCCCAGTGGCTTTCCACGTCGGTGTAGTTGCCGGGGTTACCGTAGGCGCCGCCCTCCATGAAGTTCTCCATGCAGGCCCGGGCGATGATGGTAGCCACCTGGCCACGGGTGATCTGGCTGTCAGGACCGAAGGTGCCGTTGGGGAAGCCGATGACATAGTGGCTGTGGTCAAAGGCCTGGGCCACCTTCTCGTAGACGGCGTAGAAGGTCTTGTCGTCGGTGATCTTGAAGGTGGTGGGGTCCACCAGGGTGGGCAGCTTGCC
>CANPNN010000015.1 GCA_947575475.1 uncultured Pseudoflavonifractor sp. | reverse complement strand
GTCGGTTCTTTTATCAGAAAGGTGATTTGCGCGGAAAGCTACTGTAAGGCTGCCGCAACCCGGGCCAGGGTGTCGGTGTGGAGCTGGTCTACCAGGTGGGTATAGATTTTTCCCGTGGTGGCCGGGGTGGAGTGCCCCAGGGCCTTCCCAATGTCGAACAAGGGCGCCCCTTGAGAGGAGGCCACTGTGGCAAAGGTATGCCGCAGCCCATGAAGGGTCAGGGGGGGGAGGTCGCTGTTGCGGATAAACCGGGTGAAGTTCATAGACAGATTGTTGGGGGAGAAGGGCTGGCCCTTCCTGTCAACCGCCACCATGCCGCTGTTGGGCCACTTTTCACCCGCGGCCAGCTTTCTCTCATTTTGCCGCCGCCGTTCCTGGCGCAGAAGGTAGTAGATATCGTCCCCCATGTGGAGCACCCGAGAGGAGGAACGGTTTTTCGTCTCCTTGTCGATGACCTTGGCTCCCGCGGCGGTCCGGGCTTCCCGAATGTGGATCTTCCGCATCTGGAAGTCCACGCTGGACCACCGCAAGCCGCAGATCTCTTCCCGCCGAAGTCCCAGACTTCCGGCAAGGTGTACCACCGTTTCCAGCCAATGGCCCTCCACAAGTTTGTAGAGCTTTTTTAGATTTTCCGCGGTGTAATACCGAGTCTCCTTGTAGATCACATGAGGGGGTTCCACCCGTTCGGTGGGACAGCGGAGGATCAGATCCTGCCGCATGGCGGCGTGGAGAGCGGCAGAGAGCAGATCGTGATGCCGCCGGACAGTATTGGGACTCAAATGTTTTTTTCGCATCAGGATAGCATAATAGTGCTGAAGGTCTTTAGGACTCAGATCCTGAATAGGAATACTGCCCAAGGCGGGGGAGAGATGGTTGTCGATGATCTTTCGGTAGCCATAGGTGGTGGTTTCCGCCCGGTTGGGGATGATGACCTCCTGCATCCATCGCTCCAGCCATTCATCCAATGTCATGCTGACCGGCTGGACGAACTGCCCCTGGGCCTTTTTCAGAAGGAACTGGTCTCTGGCTCTTCGGGCGGTGGAGAGGGTGGGATAGGTGCCGTACCGCCGGATCCGCCGGCCATCCTCGTCCTTTCCCAAATCCATGTAAAGGTAGTACACATGTCGCTCGTTATCATAGGAAATGTCTCTTTCATACTTGGTCCTGCTCATATTCTCTTTCTCCTTTCTTTTGTGACAGGATTCGAGAGTAAAGCCTATCATGTTGAGGAGAAAAGAGATAGAAAAATCTCCTCTAATCCCTAATATTGGGTCATAGAGGAGATTTTATACAAGATTTGACTCAAATACCCCTAAATTTTAGATCCGGCAGCCACCGCCTCAGCCACACGAATGCCGTCTACAGCGGCGGAGGTGATACCTCCGGCATAACCTGCCCCCTCGCCGCAGGGGTAAAGGCCCCGGAGAGAGGATTGGAAGCATTCATCCCGAAGGATGCGGACGGGGGAGGAGGATCGGGTCTCAATGCCGGTAAGCACAGCTCCCGGATCGGCAAAGCCATGAAGCTTTCGGTCAAAAAGAGGCAGAGCGGCGCGAAGAGTATCCGTCACATAAGTGGGCAGACAGTCTGCCAGATCACCGGGCGTCACGCCGGGGCGATAGGTGGGATGGACCTTGCCGGACCCAGTAGAGGGCCGTCCAGCCAGAAAGTCTCCTACCAGTTGAGTGGGGGCGTGAAAAACGGGTTTGCCCGGGACATAGATAGGGGGCAGTCCTCCAGTCCCCAGGTCCCAGGCGCTTCGCTCCCACTGCTCCTGGAACCGGACCCCGGCCAGGGGGTCATGTCCCTCGAAATCTCCGGGGCCTACCCCTACCAGAAAGCCGCCATTAATGTTGCCTCCATCCCGGGCCCGGAGACTCATACCGTTGGTGACTACCTGGCCGAAATCGCTGGCGGCGGCCACCACCTGCCCTCCGGGGCAGACGCAGAAGGTGAAGGCGCTTCGGCCGCCCGGCAGATGGCAGGCCAGCTTGTAATCCGCCGGGGGCAGCTTCTGCCAGGCGGGGCCGTACTGGGCTTCTGAGACGGCGGCCTGCTCATGCTCGATGCGGCAGCCGATGGCAAAGGGCTTGCTCTCCATGGGCACTCCCACCTCATACAGCATTTGAAAGGTGTCCCGGGCCGAGTGGCCGGGAGCCAGGACCAGAGTATCGCAATCCAGTGCCTCGCTCATCGGGCCCTGTTCAGTATCGAAATAGATCCCCGTCAGGCGTCCCCCCTCTATGCGCAGGCCGGTGAGCTGATGCGTAAAGCGGACCTCCGCCCCCAGGGAGAGCAGTTCCTCGCGTATAGACTTCACCACACTCTGGAGCACGTCGGTGCCCACGTGGGGCTTCTGCTGCCAAAGGATGTCCTCCGGGGCCCCATGGCGGACAAACTCCTCCAGCACGGCCCCGATGCGCCCGTCATGGGTCCCCGTATTCAGCTTGCCGTCGGAGAAGGTGCCTGCGCCCCCCTCGCCAAATTGGACGTTGGAGGTCCGGGACAGGGAACCGGTCTTCCAGAAATATTCCACATCCTCCGCCCGCTCGTCTACGTTCCGGCCCCGCTCCAGGATGATGGGCGGCAGGCCGTTCCGGGCCAGGAACAGGGCGCAGAAAAGCCCCGCCGGACCCATGCCCACCACCACCGGGGGCAGGGGGGAGGTCCGCTTCACGCCGGGAAATACATAGGGCTGTGGTTCCCAAAGGCTGATATTCCCATTGTGGAGCCGGGCTGCCAGCGCGGCAGCCTCCTGGACCTCCACCCCCACGGTACACACATACCGTACGTCGGATTTTTTTCGGGCGTCCACCGATTGGCGCAGCAGCCGAACCGCTCCAAGGGCGGAGCGGGATACCCCCAGGGCTTTGGCAGCCCTGCGTTTCAGTTCCTCTGGCCCATAATCCAAGGGGAGGGATAAATTTTGTATCCGTATCATAGCTTATCACCACCGGATAGTGTACCACAGTTCGCCGCTATGCACAATCCCGGATGTAGAAGGGGAAAGCGGATTGTTGGGGATAATAAAATTTGCAAGTTAAGTAAGTTTTTCTTGCATTTTCCATTGGGCCATTGTATAATAAACCTGTTACCAACAGTGGCTTGGAGCAATTTTGAATGAATGGCGGTCTCATCCGTCTTATTTTGGAAGGAGATTGATGGATATGGCTTTGAAAAACGCGTATCTGAAGAGCGTCTACGCCTCTTTGGAGAAGAAGAGCGCCCATGAGCCCGAGTTCCTCCAGGCGGTCCAGGAGGTTCTGGAATCCCTGGAGCCCGTGGTGGAGCGCCGTCCTGAGCTGGAGAAGAACGGGATCATTGAGCGGCTGGTGGAGCCTGAGCGTATCCTTATGTTCCGGGTGCCCTGGGCAGACGACAGTGGTAAAGTCCAGGTGAACCGGGGCTACCGTGTCCAGTTCAACTCGGCTATCGGCCCCTACAAGGGGGGACTGCGGCTCCACCCCAGCGTAAATCTGTCCATCATCAAGTTCCTGGGCTTTGAGCAGGTGTTCAAGAACTCCCTGACCACTCTACCCATCGGCGGCGGCAAGGGCGGCAGCGACTTTGACCCCAAGGGCAAGTCCGATGCCGAGATCATGCGCTTCTGCCAGTCCTTTATGACCGAGCTGTGCCGCCATATCGGTCCCGATACTGACGTGCCCGCCGGGGATATCGGCGTGGGGGGCCGGGAGATCGGCTTCCTCTTCGGCCAGTATAAGCGTCTGCGTAACGAGTATACCGGAGTCCTCACCGGCAAGGGACTGACCTACGGTGGATCCCTGGCCCGGACTGAGGCCACGGGCTATGGCCTTTGCTATTTCACCGACGAGATGCTCAAGGCCGCCGGGAAGTCCTTTGAAGGTAAGCGGGTGGTCATCTCCGGCTCGGGCAATGTGGCCATCTACGCCAACCAGAAAGCTTCCCAGCTGGGGGCCAAGGTCATCGCCATGTCCGACTCCAACGGCTACATCGTGGACGAGGCGGGCATCGACTACAAGGTGATGAAGGAGATCAAGGAGGTCAAGCGGGCCCGGATCAAGACCTATCTGGACTATGTCCCCACTGCCAAATATGTGGAGGGCTGCAAGGGCATCTGGACTGTTGCCTGCGATGTGGCCCTGCCCTGCGCTACCCAGAACGAGCTGGACGAGGAGGGGGCTAAGGCCCTTATCAAAAACGGCTGCTTCGCCGTGGCCGAGGGCGCCAATATGCCATCCACTCCCGAGGCGGTTGCCGCCTTCCAGGCCGCCGGAGTCCTCTTCGCACCTGCCAAGGCGGCCAACGCCGGCGGCGTGGCCACCTCGGGGCTGGAGATGAGCCAGAACTCCCAGCGTCTCTCCTGGACCTTCGAGGAGGTGGACCAGAAGCTCCACGGCATCATGGTCAGCATCTACAACGCCGCTGCCTCTGCCGCCAAGGAGTACGGCATGGAGGGCAACCTGGTGGCCGGCGCCAACATCGCGGGCTTCCTGAAGGTGGCCGAGGCTATGCTGGCTCAGGGCATCGTATAAAGAGAATTACACGGGAAAAGGGGAAGAGGAGAGGTGACAAGGTCACCCCTCCTCTTTTCATCTCTTGAAACTTGAAAAAGGCCAAGAGCTGTGATATACTGCCGCTGTACTCAAAAGGAAAGGAGTTTTGTTTTGTGAAGACAGCATACTTTGATTCGGTGATTGGCCGCTGACCGGGAGGTCTGCGTAGGTCCGATCCGCACTCCTCCCGGAAGATGACCATCAAGCTTCAGGAGGAAACTGAAATGAATCGGGAAAATAAGAGAAAACAGTACGAAAAAGGCTATTATAAGATCCATCCCTGCAAGGATATGTTTACCTGCAAGCAGTGTGGCCGCCCGGTGTTCCCTGACGGGGCGGGCAGCGGACACCGCAACCACTGTCCCAATTGCCTTGTGAGCCTCCATGTGGGCATAGAGCCCGGGGACCGGCAGAGCGACTGCGGCGGGCTGATGGACCCCATCGCCGTCTGGGTCCGCAGGGGAGGGGAGTGGGCGGTCATTCACCGTTGCCGCCGCTGCGGGGCGCTCAGCTCCAACCGGACGGCGGCGGACGATAACCCGGCTAAGCTCCTCAGCATCGCGGCAGGCCCTCTGGGTCAGCCGCCCTTTCCCATCGAACGGATGAGGGAGATGATGGAGGGGCTGGGCTATTGAAGAAAACGGAGAGCAGACCCCGGTCATGGGCCGGGGTCTGCTTTTGCCGTTCACCCCGTGGAACAGACCGTTGCCCGGGAAATCCCCCATTTTGTTTCGGGAGATGCTATAATGGCCCCGAAAGGAGGAAGACGCATGAGATTCCGCATACAGATCGACCCGGACGGGGAGGAGGAGGTCCTGGCCGTAGTCCACCGGCATACGGAGTTTGTTGACAGCCTGGAGGCTTTGGTCCTGGGGCGGGAGGCGGACCGGATCATCGGCTACCGGGAGGAGGAGTGGAGGGAGCTGCTCTTTCGGGACATTGAGTGTATCCTGGTCCAGGAGGATAGGACCTACGCCATTGACAGCCGGGGGGAGAGGTATCTTTTGAAGGCCCGGCTTTACGAGGTGGAAAAGCTCCTGCCGGACAGCTTCTTTCGCATCAATAAGTCCGCCATTGCCAACCGGGACCGGATCGAGCGGTTTACCGCCGCCTTCAATGGGGCGGTGGACGTGACGTTCCAATGCGGCTATCAGGACTATGTGTCCCGGCGGTGTTTTCGGGCCATTAAGGAAAGGATGGGTATCAAATGAAGCCTTTGGTAAAAGAGTTTTTCAAAAAAGGTCTGATGGTGGCGGCGGGAGGTCCTGTTATTTTGGCCGTGGTCTACTATTTCCTGGAGCGGTATGGCGTCATCTCCTCCCTCTCCGTGGAGGAGGTGGTTCGTGGAATCCTCACCGTAACGGTCCTGGCCTTTATCGCCGGAGGCATCCCGGTGGTCTACCGGGCAGAGCGGCTGAGCCTCATGGCCGCCACCCTGATCCACGCCCTGGTGCTGTACGCCGACTATATCCTGATTTATCTCTTCAACGGCTGGCTCAAGTATGCCCAGACTCCCATTCTGGCGTTTACCGTGATCTTCTTCACGGGCTACGCCCTCATCTGGCTGTTTATCTACCGGGGGGTCAAGACCAATGTGGAGCGGATGAACCGGCAGGTAGGGGAAAGGGGATAAACGGAGAAAAAAGGCCCCCATCCAGGCGGATGGGGCCTTTTGCAAATGGGTTTATTTCCCGACCAGTTCGGCGGTGTCCATGGCGATCATGAGTTCTTCGTTGGTGGGGATGAGCAGGACCTGGACCTTGGAGTCGGGAGCGGAGATGACCGCCTCCTTGCCCCGGACATTGTTGGCGTCCTCGTCCATCTTCACACCCATGTACTCCAGCCCTGAGGCGATGGCCATCCGGGCGGCAGCGTCGTTTTCCCCTACGCCGGCGGTGAAGACGATAGCGTCCACCCCGCCCATGGCGGCGGCGTAAGCGCCGACGTACTTCTTCACGCTGTAATAGAATACGTCCAGAGCCAGCTGAGCGCGGTGATTGCCCGCCTCGGCGGCGGCGCCGATGTCCCGGAAGTCGGAGGACACCCCGGAGATGCCCAGCACACCGGACTTCTTGTTGAGGATGTTCAGCATCTCCTTGATGTCATAGCCATACCGGCCCATGAGGTACTCCATGATAGTGGCGTCAATATCGCCGGAGCGGGTGCCCATGGGGAAGCCGGCCAGAGGGCCAAGGCCCATGGTGGTGTCCATGCACTTGCCGCCCTTCACCGCCGCCAGAGAGGAGCCATTGCCCAGATGGCAGGTAATGATCTTCAGATCTTTTGCGGGCTTGCCCAGCATATCGGCTGCCCGAGCGGATACATAGCGGTGAGAGGTACCGTGGAAACCATAGCGGCGGACCTTGTCCTTCTCATAATACTCATAGGGAATGGCGTAGGTATACGCCTTTTCCGGCATGGTCATGTGGAAAGCCGTATCGAATACAGCCACCTGGGGAGTGCCGGCCATCACTCTCTGGCAGGCCTCGATCCCCATGAGGTTGGCGGGGTTGTGAAGAGGGCCCAGGGGGATACATTCTTTGATGGCGGCAATGCAGGCGTCATCTACGATGCAGCTTTCGGTAAAGGCCATACCGCCGTGGAGGACCCGGTGGCCCACCGCGTCGATCTCCTTTATGTCGGAGATAACGCCTTGCTCAGGGGAGACTAAAGCGTCCAGCACGGACTGAATGGCCTCTCCGTGGGTGGGCATGGGGATGTCGGCCTTATAGTCCTCCTTACCGGGGACTTTGTGGGTCAGACGGCCGTCAATACCGATACGCTCACACAGGCCCTTAGCCAAAACGTCATGGCTGATAGAATCCATAAGCTGATACTTGAGGGAGGAACTGCCTGCATTGATAACAAGGATCTTCATAGGGGAACTTCTCCTTCCGTAATTTAAGCGGCAACGCTTGCCTTTGGAGCAAAAACGTGCTACATTCCTTCATAGACAAGATGGTAAAGTTTTACGATATTCTTATTGTATAACTTTTTCCGAAAAAGGACAACTCTTTTTTTCAAAAAGCCAGGAGGAACTCTATGGGCGCCGTTGGTATCGTTGCAGAATACAATCCTTTTCATACAGGTCACGCCTATCACATAGCAGAGACCCGACGACTGCTGGGGGAGGATAGGGGTGTTGTCTGCGTTATGTCTGGCAGCTGGGTCCAGCGGGGGGAATGCGCCATTACGGATAAATGGACCCGGGCTGCCATGGCACTGCAGGGAGGAGCAGACCTGGTGCTGGAGCTGCCTCTGCCCTGGGCCATCTCCTCGGCGGAGGGGTTTGCCCGGGGGGCAGTGACGGTCTTGAAGGCCACGGGGATCGTGGAAACTCTCTCCTTTGGCAGTGAGAGCGGACGCTTGGAGGATCTTCGAAGGGTGGCGGAGGGACTGGATGGAGAAGCTTATAAGAAAGCTCTCCGGGACGAGCTTGACAAGGGCGGTTCCTTTGCGGAAGCCCGTCAAAAGGCTGCACTGCGGACGTTAGGCGCACAGGCAAAGACCCTGCAAGGGGCCAATGACAGCTTGGGAGTAGAGTATCTGCGGGCGGCGGAGAAAGGATTGACTGCGGTAGCGATCATGAGGCGGGGGGCCTTCCACGATTGTGCCTGTCCGGAGGAAGGCTTTGCTTCCGCTTCCCATGTGCGGGAGATTTTGCGCGGAGGGAAGGAACCACTTCCCTGGATGGAAGAAAGGGACTTGGGATTGCTAAAAGAAGCAGGTATTGCCAGGATGAAGAATGTGGAGCGCGCCTTCCTCGCTCTTCTGCGCAGAATGGAGGAGAAGGACTTTTCCATCCTTCCGGACAGCGGAGCGGCGGAGGGATTGCCTGCCCGACTGGTGAAAGCGGCGGCAAGGGCAGGGAGTCTGGAGGAGTTTTATGCCCTCAGTAAAACCCGCCGATATGCCCATGCCCGGATCCGCCGCCTGGCGTTGTGGGCCTTTCTGGGTCTGAGGGAGACGGATCGTCCGGTCGGTGGTCCTGCCTATCTCCGGGTGTTGGGAATGAATAGTCGGGGAAAAGGGATGCTCCGGGAGATGAAAAGGGCGGCGACGCTTCCCGTCCTTACGAAAGCCGCGCATATTCGGGATATGAGAGAGGACGCCCAGGCCCTTTTTGCGCTGGAATGCAGGGGAACGGACCTGTTTGGGCTTTGTTTTGACAAAATAAAGCCCTGTGGCATGGATTATACCACAGGGCCGGTGATCTTATAGGTTTATAGGATCTTGCGGGGGTTTTGGCCTGTTAAGGCGGGCGATGACCCACTCTTCGACCCGATCTCCATACCGCAGAGCGCCCAGGAAAAGCGCTAATCCGCCCACTCCGAGCAAAGCCATGCCCCACCAGGGGATGGATACCACCGAACCGCCTACTGCGGCCGCCACCAGCAGGCCCCAGGGACGCCCCAAAACGACTAACAGCAGAAAGCGGCGGAAGGAAATATTGGTAAGGCCGGACATGATGCACAACAGATCATCGGGAAAGAAGGGAAAGAGAAAAGCCAGAAAGAGAAACACATCCCGTTTTCGGCGGATGACCTCGTCATACCGTTCCCAGGTTTTACCGTTGATAAACCGCTCGGAAAAAGGACGTCCCAGGCTTCGACTGAGCTGAAAGACAATAACAGAGCCTAAAATTACAGCCAGCGTAGTAATAAGAAAAGAAGCCCAAGCGCCGAAGAGAAGCCCCCCGGCCACTGTGGTCAGGTTGCTGGGGATGGGGGCCAAAATGACAGAGATAAGCTGAAGAAGAAAAAAGACGGCGTGAGAATAGGGCGCGAACTGCTGAATGTAGGCCTGCATCCCTTCCGGGGAACTGGCTACCATAAAAAAGCCTGTGCGCCAAAGGCCCCAACAGAGAAAAAGAAACAGCAAAAGGACGGCGGCTATAGCCGCCGCCCTTTTCAATTGACGATGATTCCCGTTCATATCTTGCCCCGCCTCCTGTTTTTTTGATCTCTCGCGTAAGAACAGGATAGCACATTGGACAGGATAAAATCCATATATAAAATCAGACGATTTTCTTAAGATTGTTGAAAGAGAAAAATGGGAACAAAAAAACCACACCCGACGTCAAGGTGTGGTACATTGCTCCTTGGCAGTTCGGGAATTATCGTTGACTGGGGGTGATAGTGGTACGATCAAAAATCAGGTCATCCACATCATCCGCACGGCGGTCAGTATCAAAAATCATGTCAGACCCCTCCTTTCTTATTTCTATTGTAAAGTATAACCCCCTCCTCCCAAAAAGTCAAGGGGCCATTCGTCATTGTTACCTAATTGTAATATTTTAAATTGCTGTCAATTTGTGGAATAGGTAGAAAAGAGACGAAAAGCGGGGCGGTCGGCAGACCGCCCCGCTTTCCAAAGTATTTTATTCTCCCTGCTCCTTGATGGTTCCTTCCCTATAGGCTACAAGTAGATCTTGAAGGCACTCGATTTGGGTTCGAAGCCTTGCGCCCGTGTCGGTATCGCCCACAAGCACTCGCCGGGGCAGATTCTCTACAATGCGGACTTGGGGAGCGCTCTCTCGCGGATTTTCCATGATCTGCTCATAGGGTTTGTGTTGGGCCAGGGCCAGATGGTGGGAGTTGTAAATAAGGGTATATCCCCCAAAGCCGGTCTGCCGCTGGTAAGCCTTGGAAATGCCGCCGTCGATGACGAAGAGGAGCCCTCCCCCACGGATAGGGCTTTCTCCCTCTTTCTCTTTTACGGGCACATGGCCATTGACGATGTGGGACCGGGAGGGATCCAGCCCAAATTCACACAAAATAGTGACACAGGTCTCCCGGTTCTTGACCAGAGCGTAGTAGGGATTGTAAAACTCTTTGTGGGTGGTTTTATCAGCGATAAAGTACCGCTCAAAAGTGGACAGCTTGCTTTTGCCAAAGAGGGGGGACTTGGGACCGGCCCACAGATACCAGAACAGATCCACCGCGCTCTCCCGTTCCGGGGAGCCGGGCGTACCGTAGAAAGCGGTCCGCACCTTAGCGTCCAGCGCGTCCAGATAGGCCTTTCCACACAGATTTTTCCCTCCCAGGGATACTGTGTCAAAAGCCCCGCTCTCAGTCATGGGAATGCAGCCGTGATACAATAGGTTCCCATTGACTACCTTATACATTCCACCGTGACTGAGAAGGAAGCGGATATGCTTCTTTAAAAGAGTGCTGTGCCGGAAGGAAGCGGCAAGCTGTTCAATGAGCTCCTGCTCTCCGGCGGTGAGTGCGGTGGGGTCTGAGGGATCGACGGTGGGGAAGTGGGTATCCAGCAGGGGGTAGGTCTTACCGTCCACCTCTACAGTTCCGGCGGTAAAATCTATCTTGGGAAGGAGGATCCGCCCGTCCATATTATATTCCGGATGGCGGGACAAAAGCTGGCATTCCAGCTTGAATTCGATAACGGCCATAGCTTTGTGCATCTTGGAGGCCAATTCACTTTCCACGGGATCATAAATGTTTTCGTCCAGCACATGGGGGGTGAAGCGCTCACAGGGATCGTCTTTATAGATGTCGGCGGCAAACATGGACAGGGGCCGCAGATTGATGCCGTATCCGTCTTCCAGCTGGTCGAAATTGTTGTAGCTTACACACCTCCGCAGCACACTGGCCACACAGGCAAGGTTGCCCGCATAGGCCCCCAGCCAGCCAATGTCGTGGTTGCCCCACTGCACGTCCACTTCGTGGAAATGCCGCAGCTCCTCCAAAATGCGGTCAGCATGGGGCCCCCGGTCAAAGATATCCCCAATAATGTGGAGACTGTCTACGGCGCACTCTTTGATCAGCTGGCAGAATTGGACGATAAAAGCGTCGGAGGTCCCGGTGGAGACGATGGAGGCGATGATCTCCTCATAATACCTCTCTTTGCTGTCGTCAGCGTCGGCGTGGAGCAATTCGTCGATGATGTATGAAAAGCTGGAAGGGATCTTTTTACGTACCTTGGAGCGGGTGTATTTTGCGGAGACGGTCTGGCAGACTTGCACCAGCCGGTAGATGGCGATGCGGCACCAGTTGTCGTACTCCTGGGCGTTCATCTCTCCTTGGAGCCGGGCCAGGGTCTCCGCCGGGTCATAGATAAGCATGGCCAACTCATCCCGTTCTTTTTCAGAGACAGAGCGGGCAAAAAGATAGTCGATCTTATCCCGGATGATGCCAGATGCACTGGCCAGCAGATAGCGAAAGGCCTCATACTCCCCGTGGAGGTCGCTGAAAAAGTATTCTGTTCCCTTTGGCAGACGGCAGATCGCGTTAAGGTTGATGATCTCCGCCGAAGCCGCCAGGGCGGTAGGATAGCTGCGGGACAGGAGCTGTAAATAATTGAGATCGGTCATAGGGGGCCTCCAATCTTAGGATAGGGAAGAGAACTGCCGGGGGAACATCCGCCGGAACCCCTCCGGGGGCGGGGCGGTAAAGGACAAGGACTTTCCGCTGCGCGGGTCGGTGAACCGCAGTTCGTAGGCGTGGAGCCCCAGCCGTCCCATGGGGTCGGTTCTGGCTCCGTACTTGTCGTCTCCTGCCACCGGATGCCCCAGTTCAGCAAGATGTGCCCGGATCTGGTTTTTCCGGCCTGTGTCCAGTTCCACCTCCAGCAGGGAATAGCCCCTTCTGCGGTCCAGAACGGCATAGCGGGTCACCGCCTCCTTGCCCTCCCGGCCTTTGGAGGAGTATACCCGGTGGACCTTGTTTTCGGTGAGCTGGGAGCGGCATGTTCCGCTGTCAGGCAGGTCCTCCCCCTCAACCACAGCCCAATAGCCCCGCTTTTTCACAAGGCCGTTCCAGTCCTCTTGAAGGGCATCTTGCAGCTCCTTCGACTTGGAAAAAAGCAGCACTCCCGAAGTGTCCCGGTCCAGCCGGTGGACCACGAAAAGCTTTGCCCCGGGGTCCCTGGAGCGGAGGTAGTCGGCGGTGAGGCGGTAGGCGGTGCGGCTTTTCTGGGCCTCGGTGGCTACCGAGAGGAGCCCCGCGGGCTTGTGGATGACCAGCAGTCCCTGGTCCTCGTAGAGCACGGGGAAGGGGAGGGCGGCCCCTCTAGCCTGGGGCAGGACCGTGACAGTCTGACCGGTGGACAGAGAGAAGTCGAACTGCTTCTGGGGTACGTTATTTACCAGTACTTGTCCCCGGGAGAGCAGGTGCTTGACACTGTTCCGGGACAGACTCTCCATGCGGGAGAGCAAAAAATCCAGCAGGGAGACGGGCTCCTTTACCGAAAAGACGGTTTCCTTCTTCATAAGCCCCTCCTTGTTGGGATTTTTTTCATTATACTCTTTTCCTATTAAAGAATCAAGGGAGCATACCCGCAAAATCCTTTGAGAAAACAGCAGGATCATGCTATAATCAATATCTGGAAAGGGGAGAAGTTCGATGAAAAAACTGCTGCTACGCGGATTCGGTCTGCTTTTGTGCACCATCCTTCTGCCAGTCTCCGCCAAAGCGACCGCTTTTCCCGACGTAGTCCCCGGAAGCTGGTACGAGGAAGCCGTGGAGGAGATGAGCCAGGAGGGGATTCTTTCCGGCTGTGATGACGGAACCTTTCAGCCTATGCGGGAAATATCCGCCGCAGAATTTGTAGCCATTACCCTGCGCTGTAAGGGTCAGAACTTTGCTTTGAAGGAGGATCACTGGGCCTCGGCGGCCCTGTACCATGCCCGTGATGAGGGCTGGTTTGACTGGGATGAGATCCCTTTTGACGGCATTGATTGGTCGGCCTGCGACAGCCCTATCTCTCGTCAGTTGGCGGTGAAGGTCTTGATGCGGGGCCTGCTTCCCGGTACGGGATACGATTATAATACGGAATCGAAAAGACTCGGAGATTTTTCCTCCCTCAGCGGACGTTACTATGAGTCGGTCCTGCCGGCCTATGCCGCCGGAGTGGTTACTGGGGATGGAGACGGAAACTTCCGCCCCTTGGACGGACTCACCCGAGCGGAGGCCTGTATCCTGTTCCAGCGGGCCTTGAAGCGGCTGGACGGAGAGTCGGAGGAGAAGGAAATCAATTGTTACCAGCCGTCGGCCGAGGCTGTCCAAACATTGCAGGGCGGCGTATCGGAAAATGGCTGGCTCCAGGTGGTCGGGACCCAGCTTTGCAACGAAAGGGGGGAGCCTGTGGTCCTCCGGGGCATGAGTACCCATGGGCTTCAATGGTATGGGGAATATGCCGGGGCTCAGTCCATTGCCAATACGGCAGCTTATGGAGCCAATGTGTTCCGGGTGGCGATGTATACCGGAGAGGGGGGGTATCTCAACCAGCCCGAGGTCATGACCCAAGCGGCCTTTGCTGCGGTAGACGCAGCGATCCAACAAGATATGTACGTGATCCTGGATTGGCACATCCTTTCGGATGGCAACCCGCTGACCTATGTGACGGAGGCGGAAGCTTTTTTCTCAGAGGCTGCTGCCCGCTATGGGAGCACTCCCAACGTTCTCTACGAAATTTGCAACGAGCCCAATGGGAATGTATCTTGGACGGGAGATGTAAAGCCCTACGCAGAACGGGTGACATCCATTATCCGGGCCCAAGCACCCCAAAGTGTCATTCTCATCGGCAGCCCCACGTGGAGCCAGGATATTCACCTGGTGGCGGCCGACCCGGTAGAGGGAACGAACCTGATGTATACCCTCCACTTCTATGCCGGGACCCATGGCCGGGACCTGCGGGACCGGATCGACGCAGTCCTTAACTCCGGGTTTCCTGTCTTTATCTCCGAGTGGGGAACCAGTCGGGCCGACGGAAGCGGCGGGGTATTTTTAGAGGAGAGTAAGGTGTGGCTGGACTATCTGGATGAACGTGATATAAGCTGGTGCAATTGGTCTTTATGTGATAAAAATGAAACCTCTGCGGCACTAAGACAGGGGACATCACCAGAAAAAGTGTGGATGGAAAATGATTTGACTGAATCGGGAAAATTTGTGTTTTCCCGGTTTAAAAAATAGAGGGGATCCAAAGCAGAGAAAAGCATCTGTTCATAATGAACAGATGCTTTTCTCTTGGAGTAAGCGGCCAAAATCGATTTTTCGGCCCCCTCGGGTTTCCCCGTTCCCCTTTCGCCGCGAGTCCAGCGAAGCGAGTCGCGGTGGAAAGCGAAGAAATTCCCACCAGAGTACAGTTTTCGGCGAAGCCGGAAACGGAACGGTGGCGGGAATTTCTGAGCTGGTCCGAGTGGCGGGATTTGAACCCACGGCCTCATGGTCCCGAACCATGCGCGCTACCAACTGCGCTACACCCGGATAATAGGAGATTTGGTTTTAGAGATAAAACCTGACTGTACTTTTCTGCGCTCAAGACGCATTTGCTATTATAGCGGCAACAAAATGGAATGTCAAGCCCTGGACGGTTTCGAAGCACTCAAATCTATTTGCATACTCTTTGTCCCGGACTCATACACTGTCCAGGACAAAGGAGTGGGACAATATGGAAAAATCAGCGGGGCGTCGGATCAACTACCAGCGCAAAGGTCAAAAGACGGTGTTGGGGGAGCGGGAGAAGCGTCGGCTTCTCCAACTGGGGATATGTTTGGCCCTCTTTTTGACTGTGTTTTTTACCAAGGGGCTGGACAGGCTGACAGAGCTTCGGGAGGAGCTGGCCCAGGTTTTGCGCTCGGATGTGGATTTTAAAGCGGCCTTTGCAGACCTGGGCTGGTCTCTTGCTTCGGGAAAATCGGTGGGGAAGAGCCTGGGCGGACTTTGGGTAGACGTATTCATACCGCAGGAGAAGGAAGCGCATCCCACTTGGGGCGAGGGCCCGCTTTATCTTTCGGAGCAGAAAGAAATAGGAAAGACAGGCAGTCTTTCGGCCAGAGTTCTGAGCCGGGGAAAACCGGAAGAGTTGCCGCAGGATATAGTGGAGGCGAACGGGGTGAAGGTGGAAGCGGGACCTGCGCCAACATCCCTCCCGGAGGAGACCCAAGAGCCGGAACCGGACTCTGCGGCGGAGCCCGCAGTGATCACCATGAACTACACAGGACCTGCACTTCCGGACAATACCACTATGGACCGTTATGCCCTGGGCCTTCAAGAGACCATGAACCCAGTGGATGCAGAATTGACTTCAGGCTTTGGCTGGCGGGAACACCCCATTTCCGGGGGAGAAAAATTTCACTATGGGGTAGATCTGGCGGTGGAGACTGGGACTACAGTTAAGGCATTTGCTGCTGGGACTGTGGACTATATCGGAGAGAGTGACGTGTATGGCCGTTACCTTCAACTGGATCACGGAAACGGAGTGACGACCTTCTATGCCCACTGTTCCAAGCTCTGTGTCCAGCAGGGGCAGACGGTGACCATAGGGGAGAAGGTGGCGGAATCGGGGGCCACCGGAGATGTTACAGGTCCTCATCTTCATTTCGAGATGAAAAAGGATGGGGTGCG
>CANPNN010000014.1 GCA_947575475.1 uncultured Pseudoflavonifractor sp. | reverse complement strand
AAACCCGGGACTTCTTTTTGTTCATTCCTTTACCGATAATTCCTGAAGTTCCTGCAAAGGCGCATAATACTTGGCCTTGCTTTCTGCATACATCTGCTCAAAGAGAGGGTCATGACCGTGGTGGAGCTCGTGGGTGTAAGCGTGGGTATCTGTGTGGACCAGGTCATCCTTGGGAGCAGTCTGCCGCAAAATGACGATGGCGATGTTGGAACAGTGATCGGAGATCCGCTCCAGATTAATGAGCAGTTCCAGGAACTGGGTCCCCTGTTCGATGGTACAGGAGCCTGTCTTGACACGTTCTATATGCCGTGCCCGAAGCTCATCCTTCATCAGGTCCACCACTTCTTCTAAGGGTTCCACCTGAATTGCCAGGTCAAAGGAACGCTCCCGATAGCAGTCCAGAGCCTTCTGAATTGCTTCATCTACCGCACAGGTAAGGGAGTCCATCTCCTTGGCGGCCTCTGGGGAAAAAACGATGCCCTTATTATATAGGGCGGTGGCACTCTCCGCCACATTAACGGCATAGTCGCCGATCCGTTCAAAGTCGCTGAGGGTATGGAGAAGCTCAGAGACATGGGCGCTGTCCTGAGGGCTCAGGGCCCGATCGGTGAGCTTTACCAGATAGTTATCCAAGGCATTTTCCATCTTGTCCAGGGCGACCTCGGTCTCATTAAGGCGTTCCAGCTTTTTGGGGTCATAATGCTTTAAAAGCTCTACAGCCAGTCGGTAGTTGTTGAGAGCATATGTCCCCATGCGGATCACGGCATCGTGAGAGCGCTCCAAAGCCACCGAGGGGGTAGACAGGAACCGCTCGTCTAACACGGAAACATCCTTCAGAGCAATGGCTTCGCCAGGAACCAGCTTTTCCACCAGACGAACAAGGTGTTTGTGGAAGGGGAGGAGCAGTGTGGTACAGGCAAGATTAAAAATCAGATGGAAGTTGGCGATGGTGCCCATATCCATAATGTTTTCCCAAAAATCGAAGTGGATGACGGCGTTTCCGGCATAGAACAAAATCAGAAAGAATACCGAACCGATCACATTGAAGAACAGATGGATCAAAGCGGTACGCTTCGCGTTTTTATTGGCGCCTGCGCTGGACAGAACGGCGGTGAGGGTAGTGCCGATATTCTGGCCCATAATGAGGGGGATGGCCATATTGAATCGGACTACGCCGGTGGTACTCAAGGCCTGGAGGATTCCGGTGAAAGCGGTGGAGCTTTGCAAAATGGCGGTAAGGACAGCGCCTACCAGCATACCCAGTACGGGATTAGTAAAAGCGGTGAACAGATCGGCAAGCCATGGCTCATTTTGAAGGGGGGCCACTGCGGAGGTCATAGAGTTCATGCCGATAAAGAGAAGCCCCATGCCAATGACTACTTGGCCGACGCTTTTCTTCTTTCCTCCGCTGATGAACATATAGAGGATAATGCCCACAACAGCCAGCACCGGACCCAGAATGGCGGGCTGAAGGGCTGTCAGAATGGGATTGGAGTTTTCTGAAATACTGGCCAGACGGAGGAACTGGGCGGTAACGGTGGTACCGATGTTGGCGCCCATGATGATACCCACCGTCTGCTCCAGCTTCATCACTCCCGCATTGACAAAGCCCACACACATAACGGTAGTGGTGGCAGAGGAGTGGATAATAGCGGTGACCAGGGCTCCCAGCAGAACTCCCTTAAAGACATTGTTGGTCAGCCTTTCCAGGATGCCCTCTAATCGTCCGCTGGAAAGCTGGGCCAGACCGTCGGTCATGGTGGACATACCAAACAGGAACAGTGCAATGGAACCCAACATAGAAATCACATTTGTTGCGTTCAAGGGCCTGGCCTCCCCATTATCTGATGCGGCAACGCTGGACACAAGGAAAAAGAACCAACGGTCAGCATCTATTATATAGGAGTCGAAAGGATTCGTAAAGGCTGTAGGAAGAAGAAAATATAAAATCTCTGTTTTTGCCAAATCGGGGGGAAAAAGAGGAGGTCAAAGGGACATTTCCAGCAGATCCAAGGGGCCTAACGCTCCGGGGGACTGGCCTTTCTTCACAAAACCGTAGCGGCGGTAGAACCGCTGGGCAGGCTCATTTGCAGGGTCGCAGAGAAGCCTCAAGTACTTGCGGCCCATAGGGCGGTATACACTTATCGCCTGCCCCAGAAGCTGCGCTCCGATTCCCTGGCCGCGGTAGTCGGGCCGAAGATAAAGAAAGGGGATATATCCGGCATCCTCCTGCACGTCCTGAAGGGTATCCAGCTGTATCAGTCCCACGGTCCGGCCACGGCACATGACCCGCTGAAGAGCCCGGGGATCCCATTGAAGCTGATCCCGGGCATCTGCGAGGAAACCGAGACCATCAAAGCCTTGAAGAGAGCCGTGGACCACCAACCAAGCGTCCTGGCGGGCGGCACAGTAAAATTCAGCGTCCTCCGCTTTGCTCAGATCTAAGGCCTGAAACCAGACCAAAGGCGGTGTGCTTCGCTGTTTGGCAGAGGTAAGCTCTTCAGTAAGATGGGAGGCGTCATTCTCAAAGAGGATTCGGAATCTGTCCCCCTGGATCTCATAGCAGGAGACGGCAGTATTCTCGCCCAAGGGAAGTTCTTTTACCTCGCTGGGGTGCTTGCCGCGGATGGCAGCCTGAAGACAGTGGATAGCCATGGCGTGGGAGAAAATGGCGACGGATTCCCCGGGGTGGTCTGCGGCTACCCGAAAAAAGGCGGGAGCGATCCGGTTTGCAACCTGCTGAAAGGTCTCGCCGCCTTTGGGAGCCCAATGGGGAGAAAAGGAAAAGAAGGATTTGTAGAGATCAGGGTGATGGTAAGTAAAGTCTCCGTACGGGATATTGGTCAGTTCCCCCAGATGGATCTCGCGAAAGGCGGGATCTGGGTGGAGTTCAAGGTTTTTGGGAAGAGCAATAGCCTGTGCGGTCTCCTGTGCACGGCTCAGGTCGCTGGAATAGACGGCCTGGACAGAAATATCCCGAAAGCGATCTTCCAGGGCGGTGATCTGTTTTCGGCCCAATCCGGTCACGTGCCCATCATACCACCCAAGAACTCGGCGGTACAGGTTGCCCTCGGACTGGGCGTGACGGATAAGATAGATTCGGGTCATAGGGGCGGGCCCTTCTTTCCTGGTATGATTTAGGGATAGGGTTCAGAGGATGGTAATGTACTGCTTTAGCTCATCTCGAAGGGCTTTGAGGCTGGTCAGGGCGGCGGAGAGGTCTCCGTTTTGTTCCCGGGCGGCCTGAATGGGGGCGGCAGTACTGACCACAGCTCCCCGCCCATATTTGTCAAAGGCATAGCGGACATCCTCAGAAGGACCGGAAACCATCAAAAAGCTCTGCTCCCAACGTTTTCGCAGGGAACGAAGGTCAGAGGGGTATAAGCCTTCGGCCATGATGCCGATCCGGCTATATCCCAGCTGCCCCAGATCATTTTTGCCCAGCCGCTGGGCAAGGTCGCCAACCACCTGGTAGACGAGCCGATCTCCTGCCACCAGATCCTGAAGCTCTCCGGCGCTGGGATTGACGGTGTGGGCCTGTACAAAAAGACATGTATCGGTTTGTTTTCCCGCCTCCAGCACAGGGCGCAGAATATCGGCGCCCAAGTAACCGCTGATGATGATGCAGTCGGCGGAAAAATCGGGCAGGGGGGAGGGAGGGACCTGACAAAGCGGGGCATCCAGGATCGTAAAAAGTCCCTGCTTTTTGGCATGGGTCAAAAGTTCCTCCAAAGTTTTCAAGCCTCGCCAGCCTAACCGGATATAGTTTCCCAAGGGAAATTGCAGGGCGGGAACTACGCCGCGAAGAGTATCTATAAGAGATAGGGCAAAGGGCTGAAAAGTTTCTGCGGTTTCTTTTTCGGCGGGAGCCAGCACCACGGAAACAGGACATTTGGTGGTTTTGATAAGGCTTTGCAGATGGTCAAAGGACATAAGACCAGTCCTTTCTATGTAGAAAATTTAGTCGTTTTTCTGACGATGCTCCAAATGCTGGAGGAGATAGATGAAAGACAGCAGTAAGATATTGATCAGGGTGTAGGAGTTAAAGTGAAAAAAGGCCTGGACCAGTTGATTGAGAAACAGCAGAAAGAATATTGCGGCGTACCCCCAACGGTAGGCGCGGGGTGTATCGGGGCTGAGGAGCTTCAGAAGAATAGCGACGGCAGTCCACAGGCAGAAAAAGCCCAGAAAGAAAATGTAGATACCGTTCAGTCCAGAGATTTGAGGAAAGAGAAGCTTCCAGGTCAATAACCCAAGAAGAAGGGAGCACAAGACGCCCAAGAGATAACTTTTTTTCATATTTGACCCCTTTCAATTGCTTTGGTGGACGAACTTTCCGCCTACCATGGTATATTTGACCTTGCCTTTCAGGACCTTTCCGGCAAAGGGAGTATTCTGCCCGAAGGAATAGAAGTTCTTGGGGATCACTACCCACTCCTCATCAGGGTCAAAAACGATAAGGTCGGCATCCAGCCCGATGGCCAGCCGTCCTGCGTTGGGTAGCCGTAAAATGTGGGCGGGATTGATGGTCAGTTTCCGTAAAATATCAGAAAGATTCATCTCGCCGGTGTGGTAAAGGGCGGTGAGGGAGGAGGCCAGCGTAGTCTCCAAAGCGGAGATCCCAGCGGGGACTTGGACGAGAGGGCGGGAGGTCTCGACCTCGGCCAGAGGAGAATGTCCTGAAGCAATGGCGTCGATAGTGCCGTCCTTCAGCCCTTCGAGGATGCCGTCTACATCGGCGGGAGTTCGCAGCGGGGGATCCAACCGGGCGGGAGGACCTTGCTGCAGCACTTCATCCTCGGTGAAAGTAAAATACTGGGGGCAGGTCTCGCAGGTGATCTGGACGCCTTTTTTCTTAAATCGCCGTACGATGGATACCGATTTGGCGGTGGAGATCCGGCAAATATGGACGGCTGCACCGGTCTCTTCAGCCAGCATGGCCTCCCGCATGACATATAGCTCTTCCGCAATAGCGGGTCGACCCGGGATGCGCAGCTGCCGGGAGACTCGGCCCTCATTGATGGAAAAATTTTGTCCCAGATCCGGATCCTCGCAGCAGGAAAGCACCGTAAGCCCCTGTCGGTGGGCCAGGATCATGGCGTCCCGGAGCAGATTGGCATTGCGGATGGGAGCGGCATCAGAGAGAGCCGCCGCTCCTGCGGACTTCAATTCCTCATAGTTACAGGGTTCCTGTCCCTGACGGCCTTTAGACAAGGCGGCGACCGGAATCACCCGGGCTCCTCCGGCTTGAGAGCCGGCCTTCTTGATGTAAGCAATCCCTCCGGGGACGTCAATGGGCGGGATAGTATCCGGCATACAAGCAATCGAGGTGAATCCACCGGCGGCTGCAGCCCGAGCGCCGGAAGCTATGGTTTCCCGGTATTCAAAGCCAGGCTCCATCAAATGGGCGTGAAGGTCCACCAGCCCGGCACAGACGGTGAGCCCGGCAGCGTCGATCACTTGAGAGTCCGGAGCGGAAAGGTCGCTGCCAATGACGGCAATTTTTCCATTTTCCACTAAAATATCCAACACACCGCCGATACCGCTTACTGGGTCTACCAGCCGTCCACGTCGGATCAAGATCCCCATTCCGGCACATCCTCCTTCCGCAGACAAGTACCTACAAATATTATAGAATATTGGGCAAATTTTCGCAATGGTTTTTCCGAGTTTCGGTCATAATAAAAGTGAGAGCGGAGGCTTCTCAAAAAGAGAAAAAGAGGTGGAAACAGATGAAGCAGCACGAGTTTGCCAAAGGTATGACCATGGGCGTCGTAGCAGGTATGGCTATGGGAGTCATAATGGCTCCCCGAAAAAAGACCAATGTAAAAAGAGCGGCAGAAAAAGCCATGACGACGGTGGGGCAAGTGATGGAGGACCTGTCTGACGAGATGGGTTTGCACTAAAAGGGAAAGGGGGCGCTTAAAAAAGCGCCCCCTTTCTGTACTATGAAACCCACTGGCTGACCGGTGGGTCAAAAGCGCGTCAGCGATAAGGAAGGGAAAGACCCCTTGTTCCCCAAGTGCAGTCAGCAACAAAACAAGTTAGATATATTTTGTGTGAATCGGGCCTAAGCAACTGGCAGAGCGTACTTGCGGGCCTCATCTGTGCGCCGTAAACATAGGGCTTTGCCTGCATCTGAAATACCACAGACTACGCGGGTGGATGATAACTCGTTTCTGCTTATTGCTCCGGCACTACGGCGAAGAATTCCAGATCGGCGCCGCTGTCATTGATGAGGCTGTGGGCGTGCCCCTTGGGGCAGTAGTGGCAGGAGCCGGGGGAGAGGGCCTCGCAGCCGTCGTCGTATAGAATTTTGCCTGTGCCGCTGAGGATGTAGATGATCTCACTGCTGGTCTCGTGGGTGTGGAGGCCGATGGAGGCCCCGGGGATGAGGCGGCCCTTCATGATCTTGCCCAGCTCGTCGGTGAACATGTGGGCCCGGACCTCCTTCTCCCCGCCCCGCATGTGGGGGATGACGGTTTCCGGGATGGCGTTGAAGTCGATGTTCATTCAGCTTTCCTCCTTGTCAAAGTGAAAATGTACCGTATTCCAGTAGGGAATTCTTTTCTCCTGACAGGAGAGAAGAAAATCCTCAAATTCCATCTCGGTGACGGGCTGGTCGTTGTGGGTCCAGGCGGGGGATTCGGGCTCTTCCCCCACATAGTAGAGGCGGTCCTCATAGCGGTAGGTCCAGACGTTTTCTTCCTGTGAGGATAGGTCCCGGATGGTGTAGGTGTACATCCCGTCGTAATGCAGGGTCTCCAGAATGCGGCCGTCCAACAGGGGATCGGTCCAATCAGACATACGAATCGTTTTTTGGCCGACCAGCTCCAACTCCTCGGGTCGGGCGTCAAAGATCAGGTGGGTATACTGGGCGTCCCTGGGGTGGAGAAAGAGCTCGTCCTCCCCGTCCCCATCCAGGTCCAGAAGGGTGTAGACCCAGAGGGAACTGATCTCAAACATGGGGTTGAAGCTGGGGGTAGTCACATTGGAGAACAGCCAGTCCACATGCTTTCGGTCCTCCGGGTCCAGGATGCCGGAAGTATCCCCCGCCAGCAGGGCGGCGAAGGAGCGTGGGTTCCGGGGAGGGCTGGGCGGAGGGGCTGGGAGAGGGGGTAGTACTGGAAATGGGAACAGGGGATGGGGAGGGGGTGGAAGCCGGGGTCTCCGCCGCCTTGTCTGGCTGTTTCGCACAGCCGGTCAGGAGAAGAAGACACAGCGCCGCAGTCAAAAACCTCTTCACAAAGATCCCCTCTTTTGCCTGTTTTCTCTATTTTAACCAGGGAGGGGGGAAAATGCAAGGGGAGAGGGGCTCAATTCTGCCAGAGAATATGCTGGCCTGTCACCAGAGGAAAGCGGATCAGCCCACCGCTGTCCAGCTCGCAGCGGTGGAGGTCCACGGCGGAGATTTGGCAGTTTTCGTAGGAGGTGTAATAGTAGATGCCCTTGGAGGCGTTACAGCAGGAGGTGTATAGGGTGACGTCATAGCTGCCGTTGTCCAGCTGACAGCAGCCCCGCTGCTGGGCCACTGAGCCCAGGATGTGGAAGAACTGGCTGACGCTCTCCTCCTCGGAGGGGCCGGACTGGGAGTTGAGGCGGGTGAAGGCGGCCCGGACGAACCGGGACTGGGAGGACAGGTCCCCGGGCAGGCCCAGGGCCCCCATGCCGCGGCTGTAAGTCCGCAGGTCCAGCTTGTCGGAAAAGTGATTGCTGGGGGCCCTGGGGGAGATGGCCATGAAGTTGTTCAGGGCAAAGAGCTGGTCGGGGAAGGGGGGATTGTTAGTCATGACCCCCACGGGATTGTCATAGACCATGACCCCCGCCCGGACCGACTCCACCACGATGGCCTCCTCCCGGTCGGCGATCATCCAGTGGAGCTGAGCGGGGGGAAGGTCCTTCCGAAAAGCCTCGGGGGTCAGGTTGATCCGCTCCAGCAGCCGCCGGGCCTCCTTTACCGAGGCGCATTGGGCCAGCACCCAGGGAATAAACTCAAAGCTGGCGATGTTGTCCTTGCCAGGGAGGGAGTCGTGGTAGACCGCGTTATCCACAAAATTGAGCCCCGCCATGCACAGCCCCCTCTCGTTCATCCCGTCGTAGAAGAGGGGGATGCCGTCCTCCAGGTGGGCGATGCCGATGATGGCGTAGTGCCGGAACAGGGGATCGGCCTGCCGGAAAAGAAAGGGGTAACGCCGGGGGGTCACCGCCAGCTCTTCCCCATAGGAAAAATCATAGTCCAAAGTCCGTCCGAAATAGAAATCCTTGGTAAGGTAAGTCGCCGCTGTACACATCAGTCATTCCTCCTTTACCGCTATGTTGACTAAACCATCCCTATTTTATGCCGAAGGAGGAAAAACAGAGAGCGGCGGAAGCAAAAGCCTCCGCCGCTCTCTGTTATCGAAATTGTCCAAGCTCCGGATCATACTGAAATCCGGCCTGCTCCAGTTTGGAGGCCACCTCGGCCACCGGAACCCCGGCATCGTCACAGAGGGCCTCCAGAGAGGAGAAATTGTCCCGGAGCTGGGTGTTCACATAGCTGAGAAGAATGAAAGGGTCCTGGGGAAGGGTCATTTTCCCACCTTCTCCGCCACGAAGTCGTCCACAGTGGCCAGAGCGTCATCCAGCTTGAGGACGTCGCTGCCGCCGCCCATGGCGGAATCGGGCTTGCCGCCGCCCTTGCCGCCGCAGAGGGCGGTGACCGATTTGATAATATCTCCGGCTTTTACGCCCTTTTCGATGGCCTCCTTGCCGCAGACCGCCAGGAAGGTGATCTTGCCCTCGTTGACGGAGGAGAGAACGGCCACCACCTTGGGGTCCTTGTCCCGAAGGAAATCACCCATCTTCCGCAGCCGGTCGGCGTCGGCGTTGGGCAGGGTAGCGGTGAGGACCTTCAGGCCCCCCACATCCTTGGCGCCCATAAGGAAGTTGTTGACTTCTCCAAGAGCCTCCTTGGATTTGAAGGCCTCCACTGTATGGCGAAGCTCCCGCAGCTCCTCCAGCTGCTGCTCAATGCGGGTGTCCAGTTCGCCGGGCTTCACCTTCATCAGCTGGGCGGCGTGGAAGAGAAGCTCCCGGTTCCGGTCGATGTCGGCCAGGGTCAGCTTACCTACGGTAGCCTCGATCCGGCGGACGCCGGAGGCCACGGAAGCCTCGGACTTGATGCGGAAGGAGCCGGCCTTGGCGGTGTTGTCCAGGTGGGTGCCGCCGCAGAACTCCACGGAGTAGCCCTGGCCCATGTCCACCACCCGGACGGTGTCGCCGTACTTCTCGCCGAAGAGGGCGATAGCGCCCCGCTGCTTGGCCTCCTCGATGGGCAGCACATCGGTGTGGATATCATAGCCGGCCAGGATGGCCTCGTTGACCTGGCTCTCCACCTCGCTGAGCTCCTCGGGGGTCATGGCGGAGAAGTGGGTAAAGTCGAAGCGGACCCGGTCGGGTTCCACCAGGGAGCCGGCCTGCTGTACGTGGGCGCCCAAAACAGTCCGGAGGGCCTTATCCAGCAGATGGGTGGCGGAGTGGGCCCGCATGACGGCCTTCCGCCGCTCCTCATCCAGGGTCACGGTCACATGGTCGCCCACCTTCAGAACGCCGGAGCGGATCACACCGTAGTGCATATACTTGCCACCCTTGTTCTTTTGAACATCCCGGACCTCGAAGGAGCCGCCGTCGCAGGAAATAAGGCCATGGTCGGCCACCTGGCCGCCCATCTCAGCGTAGAGGGTGGTCTGATCCAGCACCACGATGCCCTCCACGCCGGTCATCAGCTCCTCAGCCTGCTCGTTCTCTACCACCAGGGCCACTACCTTAGCGTCGACAGTGGAGTTGGTGTAGCCCACAAACTGGGTCTCGGGAATATCCTTGCCGAACTCCACGCCGGCCCAGCCCAGGTCGCCCAGGGCCTCCCTGGCCTTTCGGGCCCGGACCTTCTGCTCCTCCATCAGAGCCTTGAAGGCGTCTTGGGCTACCTCCATGCCGTGCTCGGCCACCATCTCGATGGTCAGGTCGATGGGGAAGCCGTAGGTGTCGTAGAGCTTGAAGGCGTCGGCTCCGGAGAACAGATTCTCCAGCTTGGCCTTGTGGGCCTGGAGCATATCGTGGAAGATCTTCAGGCCGCCGTCGATGGTGCGGGCGAAGTTCTCCTCCTCCACCCGGATGACCTTGACGATATAATCCCGCCGCTCCCGGAGCTCGGGGTAGTGGCCCTCATTCTCGTGGATAACGGTATCGCAGACCTCATAGAGGAAGGGCTCGTTGACCCCTAGGAGCTTGCCGTGGCGGGCGGCCCGGCGGAGGAGTCGGCGGAGGACGTAGCCCCGTCCCTCGTTGGAGGGCAGTACTCCGTCGCAGATCATGAAGGTGGCAGAGCGGATGTGGTCGGTGATCACCCGGAGGGATACGTCCTTCTGCTTGCTCTCCCCGTAGTGGGCGTGGGTGATCTCACTGACCTTGTTGGTGATGTTCATGATGGTGTCCACATCAAAGAGGGAGTCCACATCCTGGCACACCACCGCCAGCCGCTCCAGGCCCATGCCGGTGTCGATGTTCTTCTGCTTCAGCTCCTCGTAGTGGCCTTCACCGTCATTGTTGAACTGGGAGAAGACGATGTTCCAGACCTCCATGTACCGGTCGCAGTCGCAGCCTACGGTGCAGCCGGGCTTACCGCAGCCGTACTCGGGGCCCCGGTCATAGTAGATCTCGGAGCAGGGGCCGCAGGGGCCGGAGCCGTGCTCCCAGAAGTTGTCCTCCTTGCCGAACTTGAAGATGCGCTCGGCGGGGATCCCGATCTCCTCGTTCCAGATACGGAAGGCCTCGTCGTCGGCGGGAGTGGTCTCGTTCCCGGCGAAGACAGAGGGATAGAGACGGTTGGGGTCGATGCCTACCCACTCGGGGGAGGTGAGGAACTCCCAGGCCCAATGGATGGCGTCCCGCTTGAAGTAGTCCCCGAAGGAGAAGTTGCCCAGCATTTCAAAGTAGGTGCCGTGGCGGGCAGTATGACCAATGTTCTCAATGTCGCCGGTACGGATGCACTTCTGGCAGGTGGTCACCCGATGGCGGGGAGGCTCCTTCTCCCCGGTAAAGTAGGGCTTCATGGGGGCCATGCCCGAGTTGATAAGGAGCAGGGAGGCGTCGTCCTGAGGGATGAGGGAGAAGCTGGGCAGGCGCAGATGGCCCTTGCTCTCAAAGAACTTCAGGTACATCTCCCGCAGGTCATTGAGGGCGAAATACTTGGGTTTGTCCATGGTGAAGATACCTCCAATCAAAAATGTGGGGTGGGCAACAAAAAACGCTCCGCCCCTGTCGGTTCAGGGGCGAAGCGTGATAGACGGCTCCGCGGTACCACCCTGATTTGCCATGCCGAAGGGCAGGGCATCTCATTTGCATCGGGTAAGGGGGATGGGCCCTCCGGTCTCCCGGAACGCTCGGAAGTGGCTTGTCTGCCTGTGTCGCCGAGGGCTCTCACCGTCCCCTCTCGCTTATGCGCGGCATAACGGACTTGACTTCGTCATTGCGGAAATCATTGTATCACATTTTCCGGGGATGTCAACTGTTTTCCCCCGCTTCAAACAACAAAAAATCAGGGATATCCTCTCCGGGGCGGTTGGTATAGCATTTCCCGGAATAGACGAGAGGGGCAAACTGGACCCAGACGGCCCCGTCGTCCCGGAAATAGATTTTCTGCTGATATCCCATGGTGGGGACAAAGCCCTCCAGAAAAAGGCCGGAACCGTTGGGACTCTCTACCTCTGAAAACTCAAAAGAACCGATGGAGAGAGGAAAACCGACGCAGGTTTCATAATCCTCCCCAACCACACCCTGCAAAAGAGAGATGCGGTCCGGGCCAAGAGACTCGATCACGCCGTTGGTGTAGTAAGATGGTTCGCCCAGAGTGTAAGTTCCGTAAGTGGAAACATTCATACCAAAGGGGAGCCAGCCCAGCTCATCCATTTGCAGACTGCCGTTTTCCATGGTGAAAAGAAGACAGCCAGTGGCGATGTCGTCAAAAGGGTCGTCATTGCGCCAAAAGGCGGTGTTTTCACTGGTAAAATAGGCGGCCCCACCTGCCATGCCCGTATGGCTGTAGTGATAGGCTTCTACAGAGAAATCAAAGCCGGTTTCGGTCTGATTGGCGATCTCAATAGTGGAGGGGCAAGCGATATACCCCTCTGTCCGGTGCCACTCTCCCGTAAAATCTGCCGCCTGTCCAGTCCAGGCCGGTGGGTCGGTCTCCTCCGGAATGGAGGTAGGAGTGGGGGATGGAGGGGGAGAGGCGGTCTCCAGCTCAACAGGTTGGGGGGAGCAGGCGGTCAACAGAAGGATAAGGCCTGTCAAAAAAAGAGGAATGATCCCTTTTCTCTGATTCAAATCATATCCTTCTTTCTAAAAAGAGCCTGCAGATTACAGCTTTTGCAGGCGGTGGCGTAGGTCTGCCCAGTAAAGAGATAGCACACCCCCGGGATGGAGGCCAGGATCACCGCCGAAAGGATGCAGACCAGGGTGATGGCGGCATAGAACCCCAACTGCTGAAGAACTGTTGCCGGTCCCATGGTGTCGAAAAGCAGGGTCCACAGCTTTTCTCCCGCCCCTATGGCAAGGGGATGGAGCAGATAGACCGCAAAGGATACCCCGGACAGAAGGGGCAGCAGCTTTCCCTTTTCCTCCTTACCCCGCAGGCAGGATTTTGCCAGCAGGAAGATGGCGGCGGAGAGCAGGAAGGTAAAGAGGGTCAGATAGTTGGTGAACCGGTCCAGATACATCAGCTTGGTATAGGTATCCCACCGGGTCCCCAGAACGCTCACCGCCAGAGTGGCGGCAATAATAACCACCAGGATTTTTCGGGAGGGGAGCCTTTCCCACCGTTCCAGATAGGCTCCCAGCAGAAAGTAGCCCAGATAGCCCCCGATCATATTCAGGTTCAGGGTCCAGTGCTCGGTAAACACCAGCTCATATTCCGCCGGGACAAAGGTGCGGACGGTATAGAGTCCCAATGTGAGGACCACCCACAGGGCCATCATGTAGTTCCAGTGGGCGTCGCTCAGCCCATCCACCATCTTCTTCAGCATGGGGGAGATGAGGTACATGGGGATGAGGGCGTAGAGGAACCAGTAGGGGACCGAGACGGGGGTATTCAGCAGCCGGGAAAGACTTTCAAGGGCGCCGGCGGCATTGTTCCGGACCACACTATAAAGGAGGGTCACCGCTGAGTAGGTCAAAAGAGGGACCAAAACCTTGGGGATCCGCTTTCGAAAAAGCAGACCCAGGTCGGCGGTTTTTTCTTCCTTTAGGAGCAGGGCTCCGGACATCATGAAAAACAGAGGTACCGCCGGGGTGGAAAGGCAGGCAAAAAAATTGGAAAAGTTCCAAAGTACAGGATAATTCCAGCTCCGCAAAGCCCCTGCCGCCACATGGAGATAGATGACCCCCAGCATGGAGCAGACCCGGAGCACATCGTAGTCGTATCGGCGGTTTTTCATGGCTCCACCTGCTTTCTAAGGATGGAAAGGGGAGAGGCTTGACAGGGCAGCGTGAGCCGCAGAGCCATCTGGGGCGTCCGGGCTTCCTCTATGGGGAAGCCATTGCCATCCGTCAGGTCTTCCACCACAAAGGAAACTGGGCGTACCCCAGGTCCAACCAGCTCCAGGGTCTCGCCCTGGCGGAATTTGTTCCGCAGAGAACAGACCGCCTGCCCGTTAGGGGCGCAGGAGGTGACTATGGCGGATACCTGCCAGTCCCGGATGTACCGGGCGTCTCCCACGTACTGCTCGGGGCGTCCATAGTAGAAGCCCTCGGAATAGGGACGGTGGCTCACCTTATCCAGTTCGGTCCGCCACACCGGGTCCAGCGGCTCTCCAGCCAAAGCGGCGTCAATACCCCGGCGGTAGGCGCCGGTGACGATGGCGGCATAGTAGGCCGACTTGGCCCGGCCCTCGATCTTCAGGCTGTCCAGCCCCGACTCCAAAAGCTCCGGGATGTGGTCGATCATACACATATCCTTGGAGTTAAAGATATAAGTGCCCCGGTCGTCCTCCTCCACGGGAAAGAACTCTCCAGGCCGCTGCTCCTCCATAAGGGCGTACTTATACCGGCAGGGCTGGGCGCAGGAGCCGCGGCTGGCGTCCCGGCCTGCCATGTAGTTGCTGAGAACGCAGCGCCCGGAGAAGCTGACGCACATAGCCCCATGGACAAAGGCCTCCACCTCCAGCCCCTGGGGGCGCTTGGCGCAGATCTCCCGGATCTCCTCCAGTGTTAGCTCCCGGGCCAGGATGACCCGCTGGGCCCCCTGATCATACCAAAACTGGGCAGCGGCATAGTTAGTGATGCCGATCTGGGTGGACATATGGGCGGGGAGAGAGGGGGCATAGCGTTTGGCGAGAGACAGTATCCCCGCATCGCCAATGATCAGGGCATCCACCCCCAACTCCTGCAGGAAAGAGAGGTAGTCAGGCAGTCCGGCCAGCTCCTCATTTCGGGGCATGGTGTTGCAGGTCACATGGACCTTCACCCCATGGCGGCGGCACAGTCTGACTGCCTGCTCCAGCTCCTCCCGGCTGAAGTTCCCTGCGAAGGAGCGCATTCCGTACATCTGCCCCGCCAGGTACACTGCGTCCGCCCCATAGGCCACCGCCATCTGGAGCCGCTCCATATCGCCGGCAGGGGAGAGGAGTTCTATGGCCTTACCCATTGCCGTTTCCCAGGGCGGCCAGATAACTCTGGAACTCGGAGTTGGTGCGGAAATAGTGGTGGAGGTTGTCAGTGCCTACGGCATAGTAATAATAGTTCGTGCTCTGGGGGTTCAGGGCGGAGTTGAGGGCCACCATGCCGGGGCTGGCAATGGGGCCGGGGGGCAGACCCTTGTTGAGATAGGTGTTGTACGGGCTTTGGAGAGTCTGATAGTCCTCCTGAGAGATAGGCCGCCCGGCGGCGTACACCAGGGAGGCGTCAATGTTCAGGAAGCCCACCGTCTCGTCGGTGGGGCGCTCCAGACGATTGTAGATGACCGAGGCCACAGCAGTCTGGTCGGCGCCGTCGGTTTCTTTTTCGATAAGGGAGGCGATGGTGACTATCTGATGGACGGTATACCCCATGTCAGCGGCCTTTTGCCGCAGTTCATCGGTAAACTGTTGGTCAAAGCGCAGGATCATCTTGTTCAGCACCTGTACCGCATCGCTTTCTCCACCGCCCATATAGAACTCATAGGTGTCTGGAAAGAGATAGCCCTCCAGCCGATGATAGTCGCCCAGGGGCAAAACCCCCTGAAGGAAAGAGAATTTAAAGTCGTATTCAGCGGCTACTTTCTGAAGAGTGGAGAGGGTGGAGACTCCTTCTTGGACAAGGAGATTAAAGATCTGGTCCAAAGTATACCCTTCGGGGATGGTAACGCTGACTGTTTTCCGGCTTCCGGAGCGAGCGGACATGGAGCTTACCAGGGCGTTATAATCCATATCGGTGTTGAGCTCGTATGTGCCGGGGGTCAGCTTTCGGCTGGCGTGGGCGATAGAGGAAAAAATTTTGAACAGAAATTTATATTCGATAAGGCCGTTTTCCTTCAATAGGTCGGCAACATAGCCCATGTCTGCCGTGGACACAGTTTGGACGACTTTTTCTGGTTCCCCGTCTTTTTTTACCTCCACAGTTTCCTCGTGTTGGGTAAAAATACTCTCAGGCAGGGTGATGGTAGCCGAAGCGGGTTCCTTGTTAAGAGCGAACACATCTCCGGCCCATAGCCAGGCCAGTCCGGCCAGCAGGGCGGAAGTCGCTACCACCAGCAAAATGTAAAGCAGAGGGTTCATCCTCCTCCTGCGGCGTTTGCGGCGGCGGGGAGCACTTCCGGCCCCTCCTCTGGGGGGGCTGGAATGGGAGGATGCGGGGCGGCGTTCATAAGCTTCTTGAGGCATGAGGAATCACTCCTGACATTTTAACATCCTGAGAAATGGAACCAGAAGTGGGGCAGACGCATAGGATATTGCGGATGGCGAAACGGAGACGGTTCCATATCTCCGGGGCGTCAAATAAACAACGAGGTGAAGTTTCTATGTGCTGTGGGAACAACAACGGTTGGGGCGGCGGTTGCTGCTGGATCATTCTGATCATCATCCTGCTTCTGTGCTGCTGCGGCGGCTGGG
>CANPNN010000013.1 GCA_947575475.1 uncultured Pseudoflavonifractor sp. | reverse complement strand
ATCTCTATACCGCGCTGGGCGTGTACCTGCCCCTGATCGTGGTCAACTGCATCATCCTGGGCCGGGCGGAGATGTTCGCCAGCAAGCACGGTCCTGTGGACTCCGCCCTGGATGGCGTGGGCATGGGCCTGGGCTTCACCCTGACCCTGACGGTCATGGCCACCATCCGGGAGGTTCTGGGCTCCGGTTCCTGGTATGGAATCCCCCTTCGCTTCTTCTCTGACTATAACATTCCCATCTTGACTCGGCCCGCCGGCGGCTTCTTCGTCTTCGGCTGTATGGTGGCTCTCGTCGCCAAGCTCACCCACGGCAAGGTCAAGCATACCGCCACCGGCTGCGCCTCCTGTCCCAATGCGGAGGCCTGCGCCAAGCTGGCAAAGGAGGGGTAAGATATGGATATCAAGCATTTACTTTATATCATCATGGCGGCTGTGTTCGTCAATAACTATGTACTCCAGCGCTTCTTGGGCATTTGTCCCTTCTTGGGTGTGTCCAAAAAGCTGGATCAGGCTACGGGCATGTCCATCGCCGTCATCTTTGTCATGCTGCTGGCCACCGCCGTCACTTGGCCCATCCAGAATTTCCTGCTTACCCCCCGGGACGCCAACGGTGTTCTCATCCGAGACATGGGCTATCTTCAGACTGTGGTGTTCATTCTGGTCATTGCCGCTCTGGTACAACTGGTGGAGATCATCCTGAAAAAGTATATCCCTGCCCTCTATAAGTCCTTGGGCATCTATTTGCCCCTTATCACCACCAACTGCGCCGTGCTTGGCGTGACGGTGCTGAACATCACCGAGAGTTACAGCTTTGCCGAGTCTATGGCCAATTCCTTTGGCTCCGGCTTGGGCTTCTTCTTGGCTATGGTCATTTTTGCCGGAGTCCGCACCCGCACCGAGAGCTGCGAGGCTCCCAAGAGCTTCCAAGGTCTTCCCATCACACTGGTCTCCGCCTCCATTCTGGCCGCTGCCTTCAACGGCTTTGCCGGAGTGGTAGAGACTCTGTTCGGTTAAGGGGGGTAGCGACATGAATCCTATTTTACTTGCCGTCCTTTCGGTAGCCATCATCGCCCTGTTGTGCTCGGTGATGCTGGTGGTGGCCTCTAAGGTCATGGCTGTTCCTGAGGACCCCCTGTTCCCCGCCGTCCGGGAGTGCCTGCCCGGCGCCAACTGCGGCGCCTGCGGCTATGCCGGCTGCGACGGCTACGCCAAGGCCCTCGCCTCTGGCGAGGAGAAGCGGACCAACCTCTGCGTCCCCGGCGGGGACGGCGGAGCCGCCGCGGTAGCTGCCGTGCTGGGCGTAGAAGCGGAGGATGTGGAGGAGATGGTGGCCGCTGTATTCTGTGGCGGCGACTGCACCAAGGCCTCTGAGAAGGCCGATTACGAAGGCACTTTGACCTGCGCCGCCGCCATGCTCATCTCCGGCGGTCCCAAGGCCTGTGCCTCCGGCTGTCTGGGCTATGGAGACTGCGTCAATGTCTGCCCTGTCCATGCCATCTCCATCCAGCAGGGCATCGCTGTAGTGGACCCGTCCGTCTGTATTGGCTGCGGCCTGTGTCAAAAGACCTGCCCTAATCATGTCATCCATATGATCCCCCAGGTCCAGAAGGTCTTTGACCGCTGCTCCAACCCCAATATGGGCAAGCCGGTCATGGATGTTTGCAAGGCCGGATGCATCGGCTGCACCAAATGCAGCAAGGTCTGCCCCGAAGGAGCCATCACTATGGAAGCCAACCTGGCCCACGTAGATTCTAAAAAGTGTACCGGCTGCGGCACCTGCGTAGAGGCCTGCCCCACCAAGTGTATGCAGTTCACTCCCAAAAAGGATTGATCTTAAATCCTTCCTCATCCCCCGCCGGACTCCCGGCGGGGGATGGTTTTTTTCCTCGTTGTCTTTTCTCCCATTGGGTGATATAATTACCAATTAGGAGAAAAATGTTACCTGTCGCGAAGGAGAGAGAAAGAATGAAAAACAAGCTCACCACTCTGTTTCTCGCTGCCATAACTTGTTTTTTATCCGCTTGCGGCGATATGGCTCATTTCCCCGCAACCTCCCCCCCTCTTCCCGGTGGTGAGCAGATTTGGGAAGTGGATGTCGTGGTTATCGGAGCTGGAGGGGCCGGTATGACCGCCGGCGTGGCGGCGGCCCGGGCCGGCAAGAGGGTCCTTATCCTGGAAAAATCCTCCACCGCGGGAGGCAACTCAGCCCGTTCCACCGGAGGCATGAACGCTGTAAAGACCCAATATCAGGATGATAACGGCTGGAACGAAAGTGCAGGTGTGGAGAATACTCTTTCTTCCGCCGCCGCTGCCTATCCCGACCTGGCGGGCCTGGCCGACGTCGTTCGCCGGGAATTTGATGTCTGGAGCGCCCATCCTAATGGATATTTTGACTCTGTAGGACTGTTCATCCTGGATACCATGGCAAGCGGGCGGGGCCGCAACGATCTGGAGCTTGTCACCACCCTTGCCGAAAACTCCGCCGGCGCCGTCAACTGGTTGGAGACTGCCATCGGCGCCCCGCTGCCCGCCGTGAGTTTCTATCCCGGTTCCTCTGTCAAGCGTCTCCACCGGCCTGTAAACAGCGAGGGAAAGATCGTCTCTGTGGGAGCCTATGTGACCCCCATCCTGGAGCAGGCCTGTATTGATAACGGCGTAGAGATCCTCTTCAACACCCCTGTGACAGAGATCCTCATGGACAGCGGCAGGGCTGTCGGCGTGAAGGCTGACAGCTGCATCGTCAATGCCCAAAGCGTCATTATCGCCTCCGGCGGCTTTGGGGCTGCCCCAGATATGGTATCCCAATGGCGGCCCGACCTGCATGGTTTCATCACCACCAACTCCCCCCATTCGACTGGGGACGGTATCCTGCTGGCTCAGGCGGTGGGTGCCGCCACCGTGGATATGGATCAGATCCAGATCTGTTCTACTGTGGAGCCCCATGCCTCCGTCCCTATTGCTGAAGAACTCCGGACCGGCGGCGCCATTCTGGTCAACGCCGAAGGGAAGCGGTTCTGTGATGAGACCGGGTCTCGCAGTTCCGTCTCCGCCGCTGAACTGGCACAGACCGGCGGAGAAGCATGGCTGATCCTGGATCAGAGAATAGCGGATTCGCACAGCGTCTTTGACAGCTATATCGACAAAGGCTACACTGTCCAGGGCGACTCTTATGAGGCTCTTTCCTCCATCATCGGCGTCCCCAGTGACATCCTGGCCGATACCCTGGAAAAATGGAATCGCGCCGTAGCGGCCTACACGGACGAGGAATTTGGCCGGACCAGTTTCGCCGGTCCTCTGAACGCCCCTCCCTTTTATGCCATCAAAGTCGCCCCAGGCATACACCACACCCTGGGCGGCGTGAAGATCAACTCCTTTGCCCAGGTCCTCGGCACCGACGATCAGGCTATCCCCAGCCTTTTCGCCGCTGGAGAAGTTACCGGCGGCATTCACGGCGCCAACTGTCTTGAAGGCAACGCTGTAACAGATTTCCTGGTCTTTGGCAAGATCGCCGGCGAAAGCGCCGCCGCTGAGTAGATCCCCTCCCCACAAGTAAGCGTTCCATATAGGGACGAAAGGTAAAATGATCCCCCGTTTGGCCTTTGCCAAACGGGGGTTATCTTTTAGATGCTCCTGTTACAAAACAGGGAGATCCTTACTCGTCATCATAATGGCTTCCCACAGCAGTTGGCCCACGCAGCGATCTTATCTGAACCAACGAGGCCAGCAGGGTAAAGAAATAGGGCATGGCCATCAGGATCTGGCTGGGGAAATTGACGTTTTGGAACATAGTCTGCAGAGAGTTGAAGAAACCGAAGAAAATACTGGATAGAGCCGCGCCGTAGGGGGTGGACCGGGCAAGGTTGCAGGCCACCATGGCGATATAACCACGACCGGCCGTTATGTTGGTCTGGAAGCAGCTAAGCATCGCCATAGACAGGTAAGCGCCCGCCAGACCGCTGAGAGCGCCGCAGACTCCCACGCCAAAGTATTTATATCCCACGGTATTGATCCCCAGCGAGTAGGCCGCCCGGGGATTGTCTCCCACCATGCGCAGACGAAGGCCAAATTTCGTGCGGTACATAAAGATATTGCTCAAGATCACTATGAGGATCGTAATGTAGAAAAACATATACTGACTGGCCAAAATCGGGCCAATAAAGGGAAGATTTTTCAGCCATTCCGGCGCAAATACAGAAAAGGGCGTAATGGGCGGGGAATACTGGTTGGAATTCCATACCACCTTGACCAGCAGCTCCGTCAAACTCAGACCGATCAGGTTAATACAAACACTGCTGAGCGTCCCATTGACCTTGTGCCGCACATGAAGGTACGCATGGAGCATGGAGATCAAAATTCCACCCACGATGGCAAACAGTACACCGACCATATTACTGCCGGTGCGCAGCGCGCCGTAGACCCCGCAGAAAGCTCCCATCAGCATCATACCCTCACAGCCAAATGCCACTACGCCGGCCCGGGTGGAAAAGACTGCGCCTACAGCCGCCAACACGATCGGTACAGACATCCGTAAGGTAGAGGTCAGCGCAATCTGAATAAAAGCCAATGTGCCATTCATTTAGGCCGCCTCCTTTCCCGGTTTTCTGAAAGCCCGTTTCAGCGGCTTAAAGATCCGCCAGTCTTTCAGAGAAGTCACAATGCGGGGCGCAGACACAAAGACCACGACCAGTCCCTGAATGATATCCATGATCTCCAGCGGGGCGTCTGTGGTCCGGCTGAGTGTCGTTGTCGCTGCGCTCAGCATACCAAACAATGCACCGGACACAGGTACGGCCAGAGGTGAATACGCCGCCAGGGCCGCCACAGATACGCCGATAAAACCAACGCCGCTGGTAATGCCGTCCATAAAGCGGTGATAAACCCCCATAACCAGTCCAGCTCCACCTAAGCCGGCAAAGGCCCCGGATAAAAAGGCTGCCAGAAAATACATTTTATTGGTCCGAATACCCGCAACCACACTGGCTGTCTTGTTGATCCCGGTAACGCGCATCTTGTAGCCCACCACTGTCCTGTCCAGCATCACGTATATCAGCACACAGCACAGGATTGCCAGGGGGAAGGCCCAGGTCAATCTGGTTTTGGGGATCAGGGCGGTCAAATAGGCCGACGGGACGATCTCCTTCGTCTGGCCAATGGAAACCCCGGGCGGTTTCAGCGGTCCGTTGCAGAGGTACTCCGTCACCTTTGCCATGATGCTGTTCATCATAATGCTGGTGATGACTTCAGACGCCCCAAACCGATCTTTCAAATACGTACACAGCAAAAAGGTAAGTCCGCCGCCAATGATCCCAGCGGCCGACAGGCCGGCACCATAAGCGGCCCCCGGCAGCCAAGTACAATATGCGCCGACAAGGGCGGCACACATGGCTCCGGAAAACATTTGCCCCTCCACGCCCACATTGATCAGCCCCACCTTGATCCCCACAACAAAGGCCAAGCCTGCAAAGATCATCGGCGTGGCTTCGCTGAGGATCAGCGCCACACTTGAGGTAGAGGAAAAAGACTGAACAAACAGCGCGTAGTATATCTCAAATGGGTTGTAGCCGCAGATCGCAATGAGAATACCGGTAATGGCCAGAGATACCGCCAGTGCCAACAGAGAAAGGCCCAACTTGGACAGGGCGTCCATCGCCTTTACGTTATTCCGTAAATTACGCATGTTCCCTCTCCCTTCTCACATCCTCCAGCGGGCTCCCGGTCATCAACAGGCCGAGCTGTACCTTGCTGTACTCCTCCGGTATACACTCAGTTACCAGCTGCCCGTCGTAGATCACCGCCAGCCGGTCGCTGAGGGTATAGACCTCATCCAGATCTGCCGACAGCAGCAGGACTGCCTTACCCTGGTCCCGGAAGTCCAAGATCTGCTGGTGCAGATACTCCGAGGAGCCAATATCTACGCCACGGGTGGGGTGGGCTACGATCAGCACCTCCAGATCCCGGCTCAGGACCCGAGCCATAACCACCTTCTGCTGGTTTCCACCGGACAGCTGCCCCACCGGCGTCTCAATGGAGGCGGTTTTTACCTGGAATTTTTCTACACCCTTTTCGGCATATTCGGATATACTCTTTTTCTTTAAGAAGCCATGCCGGTTAAATTCCGGAAAATCGTGATATCCCAATATCATGTTCTCCCGGACGCTCATCGGCAGGGCCAGCCCCTGGGTCATGCGGTCGGCCGGCACATGGCCCACCTTGTGCTGGATAAAATCATGGGTATCGCCGTGGAGCTCCTCACCGCCTATGGTCAGGCGCATGGATGTTGGCCGGATGGTCCCGGTCACGGCGTCCAGCAGCTGGGTCTGTCCGTTGCCCTCCACGCCGGCGATCCCATAGATCTCCCCTTTTCGGATCTGAAAGGAGACGTCCCTCAGTTTGACTACGCCGTCCTCCTCCACATTCAGACCCTCTACACAGAAATAGGGCGCGCCGATTTTTTTTGCCGGACGCTTCTCGTCTAACTTAATGGGACGGCCCACCATCATCTCCGACAGCGTCACCACATCCGCGCCGGCGGGGTCCACATCCCGGTCGATCATTTCTCCGTCCCGCAGCACGGCGATCCGATCGGCAATGGTCAATGTTTCATACAACTTGTGGGTGATGATAACGACACTGGTCCCATTCTTTTTCAGAATACGCAGGGAGACAAACAGGCTGTCCACCTCGCTGGGGGTCAGTACGGCGGAGGGCTCGTCCAAAATCAGAACTCTGGCCTCCCGATACAGGGCTTTCAAAATCTCCACCCGCTGCCGCTCTCCCACAGACAGAGATTCCACCAGAGCATCCGGGTCCAGATTGAAATGGTATTCCTCGATCAGCTCCTTCACCCTCCTGCGGGCCGCAGCCTTGTCCACAAAGACGCCCTTCCCTGGCTCCTCGCCGGCGATCACATTCTCTGTGACGGTAAAGAAAGGGACCAGCATAAAGTGCTGGTGAACCATACATATCCCATGGCGGATGGCGTCAATGGGCCGGTGAAATACCACAGGCTCCCCCTCGTAAAGGATATCTCCTTCGTCCGGGGCGTACATACCGTACAGGACCCGCATAAGAGTCGTTTTACCAGCGCCATTCTCCCCCAGGAGAGACAGTATCTCTCCTTCCCGCAGCTCAAAATCTACCTGTTTCAACGCATGGGTGGATCCAAAAGTCTTTGTGATCCCGTGCATCTCTATCCTATTCATTCGCCCACACCTCAGAAATACGTAGAATGTTCGTAACGCACGGCTCCCCGTGTTTCAACTTGCCTCACATGGGAAACACAGGGAGCCCGCGATTACACCTCTGTCAAAAATTACGCTTGATATTGATTTTCTGCAGCCCAGGCCTCCACATCGTTCACATCGGCAGGCATGACGATCTTTCCATCAATAACGTCCTGCCGGACCTGGTCGATGACAGCCTGGATCTCCGCCGGGATCCCATCTTCGTACAGGGTCCCCTCAAAGCTGATATCACAAACGCCGCTGGCAATACCAAACTGGTTGTGGCCGGAGGTCCAGTTGCCCTCCAGCAGGGTCTTCACCTCATTGTAAACCATGACGTCAGTCTTCTTCACCGAGCAGCACAGGCTCTGATTCACATCGTTATCCGAGGGGCTGGTGGCAATGTAATACATACTGCGCTCCCTGCACGCCTCCAGAATGCCCATGATCCCGCTGCCGCAGTTTCCGGTGGCAACGTCGGCTCCCTTATCATTGCCCAGCAGGGCAATCTCCTTGGCTGTGGCAGGATCGGAATATCCACCTACGATGGTATACAGGACCTCCACATCGGGGTTCACATACTTGGCTCCGGCCATAAACCCGGCAGCTCCCTCCCGGGAGGTGGGCTGATCCATACCGCCGGCGTAGCACAGGGTATTAGAGGCGTTGGTCATAGGGAAGGTATCCTGATACTCGCCGGTGGTGATCAGGCCGCACAGCACACCGCTGAGGAAGGCCTGCTCGCCGTTGATGGCGGCCACGGAACGGACATTGTCCTTCCCCTCCAGCTTACAGTCGATGATGGAATACTTCTGATCCGGATAGTCATCACAGAACAGGGCGACCAGATCATTAGCGTAGGAGCTCACAAGGACAATGAGATCATATTCGCCGGACTCCGACAGGAAGCGGCCGTTGGTCTCGTAGGCTGTGTTCTCCTCGCACTCTATATAGTCCACTTCAGCGTCAAGCTCAGCCCGGGCACGGTCAGCGCCGGCGATCCCCTCATCGGTAAATCCGCTGGAGCCGGCCTTACTGCCCAGGACAGCCACCTTGACCGCTTTTCCCTCCCCACCGGGGGTCTGTTCCGGTTTCCCGGTCTCTGTGACACTGCCGCCGGATCCGGTGGGATCAGGGTCTTTTTCTCGGCCGCAGGCCGTCAGGGCCATGGACAGGGCCAGCATCATGGCAACGATCGCAAGCAGTTTTCTTTTCATCGTGATCTCCCTTTCTGTTTTGTTTTTCTAAACCCGTATGGGGTATAGACATATAGTATCCTCAACGGAAATGGATGATATCGTTTAACCACCGCTCTATGGCCGCCTGACTGTTCACCTGATAGGCAAAACGGACATTGGGCTCCCTGTTCCACCAACCCCGGAAATCCACGATGGTCTGCCCGGTACTGAGTCCGCCCAACTGAATATCGCAGGGCACATCCTCACAGGTAAACCACTCCGGGTCAATGAGGTAGGCCGTAGCCGCCACGTCGTTCATCCCGATGCCGTCCTCCCGTGTCTTGTACCAACGGGAGGGCTGGCGCATGGAGCTGCGCTTGCGCCAGTCCAGAGTCATGGTGTACAGATATTTCCCGATTTCGCCGCCCTCATCCCGCAGCCGTTCAAAATCCGCATCGGTCTCCGTAAACTGGTCGCAGATGTCCAGACCCAGCTGGACCACAGGGATCCCGGAATTATAGACAATATGTGTCGCCTCTGGGTCCACCGCGGCGTTGAAGCTGGCTACGGGGGTGTCGTTGCCGATCACGTTGACAGCGCCGCCCATAAACAGGACCTCCTTCACGTTCCGCTTCATCTCCGGGTCCAGCAGGATAGCGAGGGCCACATTGGTCAGCGGGGCCAGGGCCAGGATCGTCACCGGCTCCGGAGACTCTCTGACAATACGGGCCATCTCGGCGGGACCATAGCCCGGGGCCTCCTTTCCCTTGGGCATGGGCAGCCCGGCATCCCCCAGGCCGTCCTTCCCATGGACCCAGGAGGCGTCCATGGGTCCCTTCAGAATGGGCCGGTAGGCGCCGCGATAGACCGGGATATCCGTCTGGCCGGCTACCTCCAGGATGCGCAGGGCATTGATGACACAGCCATCCAGGCCGATATTTCCGTTGGCGATGGTCAGTGCCTTTACATCAAACTTCTCCCGGTTGGCCAGTACCCAAAAAATGGCGCCGGCATCATCAATTCCGGGGTCGGTGTCAATGATCACTGGAATCCTTTTTGACTCTTCCATGCCGCGTTCCTCCCTTTTCATACTTTCTTTGTTATTTTCCGGGCTCCATCACGCTGTCCCCGCCTTCCGGCATTGACAACAGCGTATCCTCTATCTCGGCGATCAGTCCCAGGGAGATACAGTGCCGTCCCCCCTCAAACTCCGTGTTCAGCCAGATATCCACCATATCCAGCGCCTCCAAAATGCCGGTCACCTGTCCTCCCAGGCACAGCACATTGGAATCATTGTGCTTTCGGGTCATTTTGGCCATATAGGGGTCTGTACACAGGGCCGCCCGTATCCCCTTAAATTTGTTGGCGGCTATGCTCATCCCGATCCCCGTGGAACAGATCAATATCCCTCGGGCCCCCGGCTCCTGCTCCACATGCCGGCACACCTTTTCCACATAGTAGGGATAGCGGACAATATCTGTGGTGTCCGTACCCAGGTTGACGATCTCAACGCCTTTGGGGGCAAAGCATTCGACGATCCTGCTTTTTAACTCCACGCCGCCGTGGTCGTTGGCTATGTATACTTTCAATGTGTACACCTCTTACTCTATTGGTGATTTTTCCCTTAATTTGATTCGTTTCATTTTTGAAGTAAAAAACGTCTCTCAGCCTTGGCACAGGTCCCAGCTCCATTGCCGGATCGCCGCCTGGCTGTCCACATCAGAGGCAAAACAGACATTGGGGAGGCGGTTCTCCCTATTAACAAAATCCAAAATTGTCATCCCGGCACATTGGCCAGCTGTCTCCACATCCCCCGCAACCATCTCAGTGGTAAACCAACCGGGATTCATCAGGTAGGCCGTAGCCGCTACATCATTCAGGGCGATGCTGTCGGTGCGGGCGACAGATTCGCTCTTTGTCTCACCGATCTGGCGCAGGCGGAACTGTACCATCTGACAGATAAAGCGGGTCATGGGGGTATCCCGCCTGGCAAGCTCGTCAAAATCCTCCATACGGAAACTGAACCGATTGCAGATATCCAGTCCGATCTGGACCACTGGAATACTGGAGCGGTAGACGATCTGGGCCGCTTCCGGGTCCGCCACCACATTAAAACTGGCCACCGGCGTCATATTTCCCGGCACGTGGACCGCGCCGCCCATAAAAATGATCTGCTTGATAAAATGTTTCAGCTCCGGCTCCAATAGGATGGCAAGGGCCACATTAGTAATAGGCCCGATCGCAAGAATAGTCACCGGCTCCTTTGAGGCCCTGGCGATCTCTACGATGCGTTCGGCTGCGCGGCCCTCCGCCGGCTTCAAAGTGGGAGCCGGCATGTCGGAGTCCCCCATACCGTCGCTGCCATGGGCAAATTCCGCGCTGATGCGTGGGCGCAGAAGCGGCGCCGGGGCCCCCTTATAGACGGGGATATCCGGCCTTCCGGCCGCCTCCAACAGGCGAAGGGCATTTTGGGTACAGCTCTCCAGCCCCACATTGCCGTGGGTCACTGTCAGCGCCTTCACATCAAAGCGGCCACTGGCCAACACCCAAAAGATCGAGGCGGCATCATCGATCCCCGGGTCTGTATCAATGATCAGAGGGATCTTTTTTTCTTCCATAGGTACCTCCATTTGATCATGGGAATTTCTGCCCCGGAACTTTCCCGCAGGCCTCAAGCTCTGTCAGTTCACAACGTTGATAGGGTCTCCCTTCATGTAGGCTTTCACATTGTCTACCGTGATATCCATGATCCGCTGGCGGGCCTCCTTTGCGCCCCAGGACATATGAGGGGTCAGGATGCAGTTGGGCGCATCCAGCAGAGGATTGTCGGCCTTAATAGGCTCAGTATACACCACATCCAGCCCCGCGCCCGCCAGCTTTCCGGATTTGAGGGCCTCCGCCACATCCTGCTCGCTGATCAGCTGACCGCGGGAGTTGTTGATCAGGATGGCCCCATCCTTCATTTTCTTGATGTTCTCCCTGTTGATCAGCTGGGTATTTTCCGGCGTCAGGTTGCAGTGGAGGAACACCACATCGGACTTGGCCAGCAGTTCATCCAAAGAGACATACTCGGCGATCGCCCTGCCGGAGTCATTGGGATAGAGATCGTTGGCCAGAACATTCATCCCCAGAGCCTTCGCGATCCTGCCGGTGGTCTGTCCGATACGGCCAAAGCCGATGATCCCAGCCGTTTTTCCATCCAGCTCAATGAGGGGATGATCCCAGTAGCACCAGTCAATATGGCTGGCCCACTTTCCATCGTGAACGGTCTGGCTGTGATAGCCAATGTGATGACATATCTCCAGCAAAAGGGCGATGGCGTACTGTCCCACCGACGCGGTGCCGTAGGTGGGCACGTTGACCACAGGGATCCCCTTCTGCCGGGCATAGGTATAATCCACCACGTTGTAGCCGGTAGCCAGCATGGCGACCAGCTTGATCCCGGGGCACTTATCAAAGGTCTCTTTGGAAATGGGAGTCTTATTTGTGATCACGACCTCTGCGTCCCCGATCCGCTCCGCGATGACAGGGGCCTCCACATAGGATGTGCGGTCATAGACCGTCAACTCCCCCAACTTTCCCAGCTCATCCCAGCTCAGGTCACCGGGGTTCTCCGTATAGCCATCTAAAACAACAATTTTCATGGTTTATCCTCCAGCTGCAATATTTTAGACCTCAAATGTTTGTCCGGAGCTTCTTCAGCAGCTCAGTCCTCCAGCAGCGCCCAGGCCCGGTTGATCACCCGTTTGGTGTTGGCCAGCACGATGTCCTCATCCTCACCGGGACGCAGGGTCACCTCCATGGACAACACGTAGGGCTGTTGAGCGTTAAAAAATCCCTCCTGCTTCAAAACACGGAAGAAATCCAAAAGCTCCGGGACATCGTTGGCGCTGTTGGGGTAGCCAAAACGGGGGTGCAGATCACCGTATCCGTCGCAGCCCTCTTTCACCACCGCATTCCCCAGATGCAGATGGGTAATGTAGGGCCGCAGCGTACGGATCACGAACTGGCTGCTCTCATAGGTGGTGGGAAAATGGCTCAGGTCCACCAACAGGCCGAAATTACTGTGAGTGGTGCGCATATCGGCGGCAAATTTGGCAGCGTAGGGGGCGGGGCCGATCAGGGCCGCCTTGTCCATGTCAAAATCAAATACCTCCAGTTCCACGTTCATTCCCTTCGTGGCGGCATAATCGCACAGCCTGCGGGTGGTCTTCAACAGTTGGGCGTAAGCCTGATCCTTCGTGGCCTCCTCCCACTTGCCTGCCAGAAAGGCGATCCCCTTCGCGCCCAGATACTCCGCTTCGTCGATGGCCTCCAGCAGAGTGGCCTCCGCCTTTTTCCGCTCCTCCTCGTCGATGGCGTTGGGGTTCAGTTTGGGACCCAGCAGTCGGGGCTGCGCGCCGTAGCATACCTTGAGATGGCTTTGGTCCAGCAGGGCCTTGGCCTCGGCATTCTGTTCACCGTAACCCTTCAGCTCGATGGCATCAAAAAAATCATCCCGGGCGATGGCCTTCAAAGACTCCATAGGGTCCCGCTTGGGAAAACTCATCCATTGGATGGTGCCCACCTGAAAATACTTGTGGATCGATTCCTTCATATCCTCTTACCCCTTCCTCTTCATGATCTCACGGGCCCGGCCTGCAATATTTGCCGGGCTGTAACCATACTTATCCATCAGCGCATCCAGATCTCCGGATTCCGCAAACTCATCGGCACCCAGAATGGACAGGGGACATTCCCCCGCCAGCACTTCCGCCACAGCACTGCCCAGCCCGCCACAGACAGAGTGCTCCTCCACAGTGAGGATCGCCTTTGTCTTCCTGGCGCAGTCCAGAATAAGCTCCCTGTCTATGGGCTTTACGGTGTGCATATCCACCACCGTAGCCTGTATCCCCTCCGCGGCCAGCAGTTCAGCCGCGTTCAGAGCCCGGCTCAGTACGGTCCCCGTGGTGATGATCGTCACATCCTTCCCCTCCCGGAGCACAGCCCCCTTCCCGATCACAAAGGGATAGTCCTCCGGATAGACGGTATCTGCAGGCGCCCGGGACAGCCGCAGATAGACAGGACCCCGGTGCTCATTCAGGGCAAACACAGCCTTTTTGGTCTGTACCGGGTCGGAGGCGCAGATCACCGTCATATTGGGAATGGCGCGCATGGCGGCAATATCGGTGATCGCCTGGTGGCTGGCCCCGTCATAGGAATCGGAAAGGCCGCAGTATGTGCCGCACAGCCGAACGTTCAGGTCGTCATAGGCGATCAGGGACTGGACCGGGTCCAAAGCCCGTGTGGCCATGAAAACGGCAAAGGTATTGGCAAAGGGGAGATAGCCCTCCAGAGCCAGACCTACCGCCATATTTACCATATTGAGCTCGCTGATCCCCACGTTAAAGTACCGCTCCGGATAGGCCTTTCCAAACAGGATGGACTTGGTGGAGCCACCCACGTCAGCCTCCAGGGCCACGACCTTGTCGTTCACCGCTCCCAGCTCTTTCAACGCCTCGCCAAAGGCGTCTCGGATCGCAATCTTCCCGCTCATTCGGTGACACCTCCCAGCGCGGCTTTTGCCAGCCTATAGTCTTCCTCGCCGATCGCCTTTCCGTGCCAGGCGCTTTTTCCCTCCATAAAGGGGACCCCTTTCCCCTTCACTGTCTCACTAATAATGATGGAGGGCCGGCCTGTCACGGACTTGGCGGTGTTCACCGCCGCTTCAATCGCCGCCACATCATGGCCGTCGCAGTGGATCACATTCCAGCCGAAGGCCATCCATTTGGCCCCGATATCGCCCAGGGGCATGATCTCATCGTTGGTCCCGTCCAACTGGACCCCGTTGTGATCCAGGATGGCAATGCAGTGATCAGTCCTGAATTTGCTGGCCGCCATGGCAGCCTCCCAGACAGAGCCCTCCTGGAGCTCCCCGTCGCCCAGGATCACGTAGATATACGCGTCGCTTCCCTTCAGCCGTTCTCCCAACGCCATGCCGACCCCAGCGCCCAACCCCAGCCCCAGGGGACCTGCGGACAGCTCCACTCCGGGGGTTTTGTGGTAACAGGGATGGCCCTGAAGATAGGAACCCAGCTGGCGCAGCGTCTTCAGATCCTCCTTCGGAAAATAGCCCGCCTCGGCCAAATTCAGATACAGCATGGGAGCGGCGTGGCCTTTGCTTAGGATCAACCGGTCACGGCCCTCCATCTTCGGCTGTTTCGGATCGTGATCCATGACCGAAAAGTACAGCGTGGTCAGGATCTCTGTGCAGGACAGGGACCCGCCGGGATGTCCCGTTTGAATATCATGGAGCAGATCAATCAGGTCATTACGGAATTTGAGACATTTCTTCTCCAGTTCCGCCTTTTTATCCGCTGTCATAGAGCGTACCTCCTTTATTCTCCTTGCCTGAGTCAACTCATCCCGCCATTATATCGCTCTACCTTTGGCTTGATATGATCGATGGCTTGTCGAGCCATGGCATCCGGGTCCTCCCCCGGCAGGATCTCTATCGATACCCACCCGTTGTAGCCGATAGCCTTCAGCGCTTCCATTACCTCGTCAAAATCCAGATGACCCAAACCGGGGGCCAATCGGTTGGAATCGGCCAAATGGATGTAACGCACCCACCTTCCGTTCCGGATCAGGCTTCCTCCAATGCTGTCGTCCTCAATATTCATGTGGAACACATCAGCGTGAAGACCGCAGTTATCCCGATGGACCTGTTCCAAAATGGCGGCGCCCTCGTCCAGACTATTGATAAAATTGATCTCATAGCGATTTACCGGCTCAATGATCAGCTGGACATTTTGGCTCGCCGCCCTGTCGCAGAGAGTCTGCATAGTATCCACAAACAGCTTCTCCGCCTCATCCCTGGTCTGGCCCTGGCCCACAAAGCCTCTGGTCCGTCCGGCATTGACGATCCCTCCGAACTCCCCCGCCAGATCGATAAGCCCAGAAAAGACCGCAATGGTCCTTTTTCGCATATCTGGGTCCGGGTGTGTAAAATACAGCCCCAGATCAGCAAAAACCTGGCCGGTGGTGATGCAACTGACCTCCATGCTGTATTTTTTCAACCAACTGCGCAGATCGGCGCGATCGATCTCATCCGCGCTCTTCAAGGCCAGTTCCACACCGTCATAGCCATAGGCAGCCGCCTTGCGAATAGACTCCTCAAAACCTCGCCACACCACGAAGGCGGAAGTCTTTGCATTTGCGCCTGCAATTGTTACCGCAGTTTTCATACCCATTTCATTCCCTTCCGGAAATTCTTCTGCATCCTTATTTTTTGGTATATTTTTGTAACGTTTCAAAAATTTGGTTTAAAATAAATCCCATATCTCCAGCCTGCCAGTTTTACCGGGCAGCTACACTTTCCCGCGCAATATAGCCTGTTTTCAAAACTGTGTGACTGGGTTCCCATTTGCCCTGGTTCTGCAAAATGTGCTGAAGCATCTCAAAGCCCTTGCGCCCCATCTCGTATTTTGGCATACGAACAGTGGACAGGGAAGGTGTCGAATAGCTGGCCATGGCAATGTCGTCAAACCCAACAAGAGAGATGTCCTGCGGCACCCGGACCCCCTGCTCTGTCAGCCTCTTAAGCGCACCCAAGGCCATCACATCATTGGCCGCGAAAATAGCTGTGGGACGTTCCTCACTGCACAGCAATGCCTTAGCCGCCAAATAGCCGCTTTCCATCGAATAGTCGCCCTGCTTGATCAAGTCCTTATCCACCTCGATCCCATGCTTGGTCAACTGGGCCATATATCCGTTCAGTCGCTCTTTGGCGCCGACAGAATCCATCCGGCCGCCGATGTATGCGATCCGCCTGTGCCCCTGCTCCAGCAAATGCTTCACTGCCTCCTCAGACCCCGACCGGCTGTCCGCATCCACCACATCGAACTCACCTAAGACCGCCTCTCCAGGCTCAAAGATCACGCAGCCGCATTTTCCCCGAAGTTCCCGGAGCTCTTCAATGGGCAACTGAGGCTTGACCATCAGAAGCCCGTCCACTTTCCGCGCCACAAGAGACCGGACATAATTCCGCTCCTTTTCCAGGTTGCGGTCCACATTACATAGGAATACGCGGTACTCCGCTACTGCCGCCGCATCCTCCACACCCCGGGCCAGCTCCGGATAATAGGGATTGCGAATGTCCGGGATCAGCAGTCCGATCTGTTGGGACTGCCCTGTCCGCATGGCTCTGGCCACGATATCGGGCACATAGCCCAATTTCTCACAGGCCTCCATCACCTTGCGCACA
>CANPNN010000012.1 GCA_947575475.1 uncultured Pseudoflavonifractor sp. | reverse complement strand
ACGCCGCCAGCGTTCATCCTGAGCCAGGATCAAACTCTCAATAATATGGTATCTACACAAGCCAAAGCCTGTATAAATCAAATTATTGAAGCTTAACTCTTAGCTTCAAAGAAATCATTTCGGAGACCTTTCCACAAGTTCTCACTTGCAAAAAGGACTTCCGTCCTCTTCTGGTGTTTTCTTTCGTCTTCACGTTGTTTAATTTACAAGGTGCACGCCACACTGCCGGCAAGTGTTTGCAAAGCCTCAAATCCGTTGTCCCCCAAAGGGTTGAACTCATTTTGAACCTTGCCCCTCGTTCGGAGTGCCTTATTAATATACCAAATCGCGGTCACGATGTCAACACTTTTTTTCATTTTCTTTCCCACTTTTTTTCTGGGCCTGTTTTACCGCTACATCTGCCTTCTTCCCAAATCTCATTCCACAAAATGTAGCCTGCCCCTTTTTCCCCTCCCGGGCCTGTATCGTCAAAACGGCGAAAGTTGGCAGCAATACGCCCAAAACAAGGTTCCCCGCCGGGATCGCCGCCGCCAGCCGCCCCCAGGCCCGGCCCATGCCGGGAAGCACACCCGCCAGAATGAAGCTCACCGCCGTCACCGCCCACCCAAGGCCGGGAAAGACCGGGACCAGGTCCCGCCATATCGTTCCGCATCCTCTGGTCAGCAGAGTCAGCAGCACCAGGTCCGCCAGAGTCAGTACGGCGATCAGCCCAGCCTCTCCCCGGCGAAACGCCCCGGGCACCCCGACTCCCTCCAGCAGATAGAGAAAGGGATCGTCCAGCCGCCCTGCCAGGACAGGACCAAAAGTCCCCACCAGAATAAACAGGAGGGCCGCAAACGCCCCGCAGCCCAAAACCACCCAGGGAAAAGCTCTTTTTATATCTCCCCTCTCCCCGCGGGGCAGGCACAGGGCGTACACCCCGTAGCCCGCAATACTCAGGCAGAGGATCGCGCCGCCCGGGAGTTCCCGCCAATCCGCCCTTTCCGGGGGCCACAGGTTTTTCCAGTCCACTCCCGGCAGGGCCAGTAGCAGCACCCCGATCAGGGCTGCCCCCACTGCCAGGAAGAAGATCCTCCCCGTCCGGGCAAAGGCCGTCCCCCCCTTTCGGCCCAGCCACAGGCATATGCAGAAGGCCAAAAGGAGAAACAGCCAGCGAGCCCCCTCCCCCTCCGAAATGGTGAGCAGCCGTTCAGAATAGCGGCGGGCTGCGTCTGTAAGCAGGATCAACGCCCACAGAAAATAGACAGCCCCCATGAAGCTTCCGCCCGTTTTTCCAAAGGCCTCTTTTAATCCCCCGCCCAAATCTTTTTTCCCCAACCGATCCCAAACCCGGCTCAGGCACAGCCCGACAGGCAGCGCCAGTATCGGCGCCAGCCAGCTCAGCCTCCCCGCCAGCATGACCGTCTGGGCCAGCAGCCCCAAAGCCGCAGGCGTCAGCGCCACCGCCGTCACCTCAAGCCGCTCCCGCCGGGTGCAGCCTCCGTTTTGCTCCCGTCTCAAGACCTCACCAGCTTTCCCGTCACTTTCACCGCCAGCTCCTTCACCGGATAGTTTTCCCACTTCTCCCAGTCGCCGGGGCGCAAAGCGCCCAACTCTCTCTCCAGCCCCCAGCAGTCCCAACCGGACGCCAGCGCCGCCTCCAACACGATTTTCCCCCAGCTTACCAGCTCCTCCGGCTCCGGATTTCCCTCTACGACCCGCGCAGTCAGCGCACAGCGGAGAGCCCCATCCACGGCCCAGCTCCGAACGGAGGTCAGCTCCACCGCCCCATGCGGAAACGTTACCACCCACTCCCCATCCATCCCTGACAGCAGATCGGCGCCCAGGGCGGCCGTCTCCTCCAAATAACCCGCAAGCCCTTTCGGCCCCAGCACCGCCCAGCCCGCAGGCTTCAAAAGCCCATCCGTGCCGGCGGCCAAGGCAGGGACCAGGGTATATTCTCCCTCCGCCAGCCGCGGCAATATCTCCCCAACGGTCCGTCCCCGGGGATCTCTTCCCCCAGTCTCTTCCGCCGTCAGCCCCGCCGAGGCCGCCAAAGCCTCGCCCGCGTCACCCTTTACTATATATAATAAAGTATCCAGCCGCAGCTCCCGGTCTGTGACCACAAAATCCAGGATCTCCTTCAGCCCCCGGCCATCTCCGACCAAAAGCTGCTCCGTCTGCCCCAGATAGACCCGCCGGGCCGAGCCGCCCCGCAGCTCCCGGCAGGCCGCCGCCAGGCTCTCCCCCGCCCCTATTAACACCTCCGGCTCCTCCTCTTCCGAGGCCCGGACCCCTGTTACGGCGGTGAGGCCGACCCTTTCCCCTCCATCCACCGCCAGGGCCGTGACCAGCTTTCGCTCTTCCACGCCCCGGCCTCTCGGCAGGACCCCCGTCCCTTTTACCGCCAGCAGGACCGCCAGGCCCAGCGCCCATTTTCCGCCCTTCATCGCTGCTTCCTCCGATTTTCCGTGTTCAAATATCCGGGCCGCAGCTTATCCTCCGGAAGAGGCCGGCACAGGACCCCACTGCTCTCCGTCTGCTCCCCAGCATTGGCGGCAAAGGGGGTAAGATAGGCCACCCCAAAGCTCTCCAGCCCCGCCAGATGCCCCACCAGCAAAACCGTCCCCAGGACCACCCCGAAAAGCCCCATCATTCCTCCCAGCACCGCCAGCAAAAAACGCCACATCCGCAGCGCCGCCGCCAGATCCTGAGAGGGCATGGTGTACCCAGCGATCCCCGCCACAGCCACCACCACCAGCACCGCCGGGGAAATGAGCCGGGCCTCCACCGCCGCCGAGCCCACCACCAGACCGCCCAGGATGGATACCGTCTGCCCAATGGATTGGGGCAGGCGAAGCCCCGCCTCCTGCAGCACTTCAAAGGCGACGAGCAAAAGCAGCGTCTCAAACAGGGCCGAAAACGGCACGTCCCGCCGGGCCGCCATAATGCTGAGGGCCAGACGAAGAGGGATCATCTCCGGATGAAAATTCACCATGGCTACATAGGCCCCCGGCAAATAGAGGGTCGCCAGCAGACACAGCCACCGCAGCACAGCCAAAGAAGAGGCCACCAGCCAGTTCTCCGAGCGGTCCTGGGGCGCGCGCAAAAAATCCCCCAGCACCGCCGGCGCCAGATAGCCCAGGGGGATGCCCTCCAGAAGGATCCCCACCCGCCCCTGGGCAAGACCGTAGCAAAACCGGTCGGGCCGCTCGGTATATTGGAGTACAGGAAAGGCGGTGTCCAGCTCGTCGGCGATATATTCCTCCAGATTCCCAGTGGCCAGCAGGGCGTCGATATCAATATCCTCCACCCGCCGCTTCAGCTCCTCCACCGTGTCCGGGTCAGCGATGCCCTCCACCCAGAGGATGTCCACCGGGGTCAGGGACTGGCGGCCCACGATCTGCTCTCCGATCCGCAGCTCGGGGGCCTTCAGATGCCGCCGCACCAGGGAGGTGTTGGTCCGCAGGTTCTCCACAAAGGAATCCCGGGGCCCCTTGACCGAGACCTCGTTTTCCGGATCCCCGATCCCCCGTTTTTCCTCCGTTCCCGTATTGAAGGAGAGGGCCCGCTCGCTCCCGGGAAAGAGCAGCAGGCAGTTGCCGTCGATCAGGTCCGCCGCCGCCTGGTCCAGCGTGGTCCGCTCCGTCACCGACAAGCTGTAGAGCGCCCCCGACCGCATTTTCTCCCAGGCCACCGCCTGCCCCAGCTCCCCCAGCGCCCGGTCCTGGGCCAAAGGCCGCAGCACGTAGTCGCTGACCCGTTCCATCCGCACCATTCCGGCAAGGAAGATCAGCTCGCACCGCAAAGCCTCGTTCCCCCCCACATTGACGCTCCGGCGGTTGTAGTCCACACAGTTTTCAAAGACCCGGGCCAGATTTTCCGGGGTCAGCGCCCCCTCCAGCCGCGGCTCCCTCCGGGGGTGAGGCGGATCCGGCCGGGGCTTGCGTCCAAAAAATCCCATGAATTCCCCTCCTGTTTCCTCCCAGTGTTTCCCTTCCGGAAAATTTTATGCAATACTGGGTTGCGTCCCCGCCCTCAAGTGGGTATAATAGGGGAACAGCCAAAGAAAAAGGAGTCTTTTGTATGGACTTTTACGCCAACGAGGGAAAAAACGTGGTCATTGAGGCCGGGGGCAAACAGTACGCCCGCCATGCCATCACCACCCATTTCGTACAGGTAGGGGAGAGCTACATCGACCTGATCGAGAAATACGTGAAGCCTGTCTACCAGCCCGGGGACATCCTCTCCTCCAGCGAAAAGGTCATCGCCCTGTGCCAGGGCCGCATCGTCACCGAGGACGAGTGTAAGCCCGGCTTCTGGGCCAAGGTCCTGTCCCGGTTCGTCCACCAGACCTCGGCGGGGCCTGGCATGGGCCTTCCGGTAAAGATGCAGTTTGCCATCAACATCTGTGGTCTTCCCAGGGTCCTGTGGGCCGCCGTGTGCGCCGGATTTGGCAAGCTTTTCGGCAAGCGGGGCGTTTTTTATGACATGCTGGGCGAGGAGGTCACCGGCCTGGACGGCTTCTACGGGGAGGAGATCCCCGAATACGAGCACATGGGCGTCCGGGTCCCCAGCCACCCCGAAAAAGTCTGTGACGAGGTCTTTGAAAAGACAGGCGTAGTGATGATGATCGTGGACGCCAACGATCTCAATGTGGAGCTGCTGGGCAAAGGCGAACAGCTCCGCAGTTGGAGCCGGGAGGCGCTTTTGGCCCTCATCCGGGACAACCCCGCCGGTCAGGACCGCCAGCTCACCCCCTTCGTCCTCATCCGGGAGGTCACGGAATAATCAAAAGCCGCCGTTCTCTCATAAGAGAACGGCGGCTTTTTTATGCTTTTTTCTCAAGGCCTTCTCCGCCTCGCACACCACCACCGGGGCCATGGCGAGCAGAAGGACCACCGCCCATTCCATCGGGTTGAGGGGCACCGTCTGGAATATCCTCTGCAGGGGAGGCAGACACAGCACCGCCAGCTGCATCCCCAGGCCCGCCAAAAACGCCTTGTTCATGGCCGGGTTTGAAAAAACGCCGATATGGAACAAGGACCGCTCCTCGCTCCTCACGTCAAAGGCGTGGAACAGCTGGCACAGGGTCAGCGTGGCAAAGGCCATGGTATTGGCCGCCTGGTAGGCCTCCCCCGGGTCGGAGAGGACATACTCCCCCAAAAAATATGCCGCCAGGGTCAACAGCCCCACCATGGCCCCCTGCCAAACAAGGCGCAGGGAGAATCCACGGGTAAAAAGGCTCTCCCGGGCGTCCCGGGGCCTTTCCTCCATAGCCCCCTCCTCCACCGGCTCCACCCCCAGGGCCAGGGCCGGAAGGGAATCGGTGACCAGATTCAGCCATAAAAGCTGCACCGGGGCCAACGGCATCTGATGGAAACCCAGCACGGTGGCCAAAAAGATAGTCAATATCTCCCCGATGTTGCAGGACAGTAAGTAGTGGATCGCCTTGCGGATATTGGCATAGATCCCCCGGCCCTCTGCCACCGCCGAGACGATCGTGGCAAAATTGTCGTCGGTGAGGATCATGTGGGCGGCCTCCTTGGCCACGTCAGTACCCGTAATGCCCATGGCGCAGCCGATGTGGGCAGCCTTCAGGGCGGGGGCGTCGTTGACCCCGTCCCCCGTCATGGCCACGACCTTTCCTTTTTTCCGCCAGGCGTTGACGATGCGGGTCTTGTGCTCCGGGGAGACCCGGGCATAAACGGAAAACTTCTCCACGTCCTGGTCCAGCAGCTCCTGGGGCATAAAATCCAGCTCCGCCCCCGTGATGGCAAGGTCCCCCTCCCGGCAGATGCCCAGCTCTCTGGCTACCGCCACAGCGGTGAGCTTGTGGTCGCCGGTGATCATTACCGGCCTGATGCCCGCCTTTCGGCACCGGGCCACCGCCTCCTTGGCCTCAGGCCGGGGCGGATCCATCATCCCCATAAGCCCCAGAAAGGTCAATTCCCTCTCCATCCCCTCCGCCGTCAGGGTCCCCGGCAGCCTCTCAAGCCGCCGCTCCGCCACCCCCAGTACCCGCAGGGCCTGCCCCGCCATCCGGTCGTTGGCGGCCAGCGCCGCCCGCTTCTGTTCCTCCCCTATCCCGCACCGGGCCAGCAGCACGTCGGGAGCCCCCTTGACGCAGACCCGCCAGCTCCCGTCAGGCAGAGCGTGGACAGTGGTCATCAGCTTCCGTTCCGAGTCAAAGGGCACCTCCCCCCGCCGGGGGGTCTCCCGCTCCAGCGTGTTCTTGTCCAGCCCCTCCCGAAGCGCCGCGTCCACCAGCGCCGTCTCTGTGGGGTCCCCAAAGGTCTTTCCCTCCCGCAAAATGGCGTCGTTGCACAGGGCCGCCGCCGATAAAAGGGCCGTTCTGTCTCCCCCCGCCGGGCTCCACACCTGCCGGACCGTCATCTTATTCTGGGTCAGGGTCCCCGTCTTGTCTGAGCAGATCACCCCCGCGCAGCCCAGGGTCTCCACGGCGGGCAGTTTTTTTACGATGGCCCCCCGCCGGGCCAGGCGCTGAACGCCCAAGGCCAGCACGATGGTGACGATGGCGGGCAGCCCCTCCGGAATGGCCGCCACCGCAAGGGACACGGCGGTCATAAACATATCCAGCAGCTCCCTGCCCTGCAGAAGCCCCACCCCGAACATGACCGCGCACACGCACAGGCACACGAAGGACAGGGTCTTGGAGATCTCCCCCATCCTCCGCTGAAGGGGCGTCTCCGCCTCCTCCTGTTCCAGCAGGAGTCCGGCCACCTTCCCCACCTCGCTGTCCATCCCCGTGGCGGTGATAACGGCGGTGGCCCGGCCCGCGGTAATAACGGTGGACCCAATGACCATGTTTTTCCGGTCCCCCAGGGCCGTCTCCGGCGGCAAGCCCTCCCCGGCGGCCTTCTCCACCGGGACCGACTCCCCCGTCATGGCGCTCTCATCCGCCTTGAGCCCCACCGCCTCCAGCAGCCGCCCGTCGGCAGGGACCAGATCCCCCGCCTCCAGACGGATCAGGTCTCCCGGAACCACCAGTGCGGCCTCCAAACGGACCTCCCTGCCGTCCCGGACCACCCGGGCCTGGGGGGCGGAGAGCTTCTGCAGCGCCTCCAAAGCCCGCTGGGCGTTGTTTTCCTGAGAGATGGAGATGACCGCGTTGACCATCACGATAAGAAGAATGATGGCGCTGTCCAGCCAGTCCTCCCCGCCGCTGGACCACAGGGACAGTCCCGCCGCCCCCAGCAGCACCAGGATCATGGGGTCTTTCAGCTGGTCAAACAGCCGTCCCAGAATGGGCCGGGGCGGCTTTCCCTCCAGCTTGTTTTGCCCATATTTTTCCAGCCGTTTTTCCGCCTCTGCCCCTCCCAGGCCCCGGCGGCGGTCCGTCCCCAGCTCCTCCAAAGTCCCAGCCACACTTTTTTCGTGCCACGCTCTCATAGGCTTCCAGTCCCTTCTTTTCCACATTCTGGTAACCCTATGATAGCTGTCGGGCCTGTCCGATTACAAGGGAATCCTGGCGGCTTGACTCAGCAGGCTCAAAAATTCCCTGTTGGTCAGATGCGGATCCCCGGGGCGGCGGCCGGTGAGCCGGCGGTATAGGGGCCTATCCGCCCTGTGGACCTCCTTGGCCAGCCGCTCCACGTTTTTGGCTACGCTGCCCATCTTGCTCCGGTCCCGCCGGGCCACCTCCACATAGGCCTCCTTCAGCAGCGTGCAGCCTCTCTCCCCCAAAAGGGCGGCGCACTGCGCCGCCTGGCGGAAACCCTTGCTTCTGTCATTCCCGCCCAACTCCTTCAGCAGGGTGCGGCACTGCTCCTCCAATCCGCCCGCCATGGTGCGGACCAGGTTTAGCACCTCTCCCCAATGGACGGGCTTGCTCAGCATATAGTCGGCTCCCAAAGGAAACACGATCCTTTTGGCCTGCTCCGGCTCCGCTCCGGTCATCACCAGCACCTTGGCCGCTCCGCCCTGTTGGCGGTATTGCCGCAGCATCTCCGCCCCGCTCATAACGGGCATCACCAGATCCAGCAGGATCACGTCGGGCCGCCAGGACCAGGCCAGTTCCAATCCCTCCGCCCCGTTAGAACCCAGGACCGCCTCCATCCCGCCCAGCTCACCCAGGATCTGGACCTCCAGCCGCCCCAGCTCCGGCTCATCCTCCACCACCAAGACCCGAAGGGGCTTTCTCTCACCACTCATTCTCTGGACTCATGGCCGCCAGGATCCCCTGGAAGCCGATCACTGTCCGGGCCAAAATATCCCGCTCAATGGGGTTCATAGTCCCCAGAAATTCTGCCGCCAGCGCAGTCCGCTCGTCCAGCCTCTCCCGCCCGTAAAGAAGATAGTCGCTGGATACCCGCAGGGCTGTCGCCAGTTTTCCAAACTTTATCATGGTCATGCTCTGCTCTCCCTTCTCCACCTGGGAAAGAAACTGTACCGAGGTCTCCGCGGCCTCCGCCACCTGCTCCAGGGTCATATGCCGCTCCAGCCGGACCAGTCGGGCTCTGCGGCCCACCGCCTCCACCTCAGGGTCCCGCTCTTTCTTTTTCTTTGCCATGATAGTACCTCCTATATCCAATGATAGATATAGCTTGCCACAATCATGGTGGAATGGAATCAATGATTATTGTAATTTATATAAGTTATAGTTTCATTTTCCGCAAAAAAATTGGCGGAGCAGGGACGCTCCGCCAATTTTCGCCTTGCTTCGCCTTTACCCCGCTGGGGTCCCGGTGGGTTCCGCGCTCTCCTCCGGAGTCCCGGAAGGCTCCGTGCTCTCCTCCGGGGCGGGGGCCTGGGTCAGCTTACCCTCGTTGACCTGCTGGAGCTTCTCGTAAAAAGTCTTGGGGTCCAGCTCGTCATAAAGGTCGGTAGTCTGTACATCAGCATTCTCCATCCACCCCTGGACCATAACGCCCATTTTGTAATCGCTGTCCAGGTTCTCCTCGATCTGCGCCCGGTCCTCGGGGATCCGGAGGATGATATGGTAGCCGTAATCGGTCTGGATGGGCTCGCTGATCTGCCCCACCTCCAGAGCCAGGGCGCCCTGCTCAAACTCGGGGACCATCTGCCCGGCATAGGCCAGGGTGTATCCATCGGGGGCGGACAGATTCCCATCCTCGTCGCGGCCATCCTCACTGTACTCATTCATCAGCTCGTCGAAAAGACTCTCGCTGTCCCCGGCGTCCCGGAGCTGCTGGCGCAGATCCTGGGCCTTGGCCAGCACCTGGGCCTTCTCCTCGTCGGAGAAATCCTCATACCCAGTGCCATCGGCGTTGGTGCGCCGGGTGGACAGGAGGATATGCTTGGCCCCGTATATGCCGTACTCCTCGATGAAGTCGTCTATCTCCTCCGCCGTCACATCCAGCTCGCCGGCGTCCTCCATCACTTCCATCAGCGCCTGGTCCAAATACTGGACCTGGTTCATGGTCAAAAAGCCCTCTCTGCTGATGCACACCCCGTCCAGCCGGTTCTGGAAATACTCCTCCCCGCCGGCCTGGTCCACCAGCTCCTGGATTTGGGCGTTAAGCTCATCCAGCTCCTCCTGGCTGACCGCCACTCCCCGGGCGGCGGCATGGTTCTCCACCACTTGATAAAGGACCATGGTGTCCAGCGCGTCCATCTTAATGGCGTCCCGGATCGTAAGGCCGTTCACCTGCTGGATCCAGTCCTCGTCGGTCTCCAGAGCCGTACCGTACATCTTCTGGGTCTCAATGGAGTTCACCAGCCAGAAGAGATACCGCTCCGCCGGCACCTCCGTTCCATCGATGGTCAAAATGGTCGTGCTCCCCGGCACGCCCAGCACCTCCTGCACGATGTCGTGCCCGTCCGCCCCAGCAGGCACAGGCCCCTGAGCGCTGCAGCCGGTGAGCACAGCGGCGGCCAGCAGCGCCGCCGCGATCCTTATCTTTTTCATTTTGTTCCTCCTCGATCCTGCGTGATAGAGGGTATTGTACCATGAATTCTATGTCAAAACAATGGCGGAACAGATAGTTTTCAAAAAGTTTCCAATTTCAAAGGCAAAAATACAGGGGCGGGAAAATTCCCGCCCCTGTACCGCCCGGTTTTATCCCGCAGCCTCCACGTAGGACGCCTCATGGGTGGCGGGATACCGCTCCGTCTCCCGGGACAGGAGCAGCTCCGCCAGCCCCTCCTTCTCCAGTACCGCCATCATGGACGAAGCCGACTTCTGCACCGTCACCGGCAAATGACCGGCCTGAACGTTCCGCTCCCCGTCGGATCCAAAATAGGTCAGGTTCAGAGTAAACTCCATGTCGGTATAGTAGCAGTTCTCCGCCCGCTCCCTGCTGTCCAGCAGATAGCGGTGGATGCGCCCCGCGTCCAGGTCCTCCAAGAAGGCCTCCCACAGGGCCCGGGCCTGCTCCTCGGTGAGTTCGACCTCCCCCCGGTCTTCCTGGGTGTTCACATTGGACAGCCAGCCCGAGGCCACGGACACCTCCTGCTCCACCGTCCAGCCCAGATACATCTCCCGGAGCACCTCCGGCTCGTTGAGCAGGGCCTCCAGCCGGGCCGCGCAGGAGTCCGGATCGGCCAGCAGCTCCTCGCTGACGGGAACGCTGGTATACCACCGGTTCTCAAAGCTGCTGTCCTTCATGTGATATTCCAACCGCAGCCCGGTGTCCCCGCTGACCTCCCAGCTCCCGGTGGGGTCGGTCCTGTACTCCACCTCGTTCCACCGGGTCCGCTCCAGCGTATCCAGGTCCTTCACCAGCTCTCTGTGAAGCTCCACGATCTTCCCAATGAGCGCCGGGTCGGTGATGGTGACCCCGCTCCTTCCCCCATCATAGGGGGCGCTGTCCATATTTCCAAGGTAAACGCTCTCCACCAGCTCCGGCTCCGGGGTCCACCGCTGGTAACCAAAGAGGTCGGCCTTGGCTCCCCCCAGCAGCAAAAGCATGGCAAGGCCCACAGGCAGGCAGCTCTTCCACCCCTCGGCAAAGACCCGCAGGGTCTTCTTGAGGAACATCCGGGCCACAAAGGCCCCCAGCACGGCGCACAGGGCCACCAAAGTCACAAAGGCCCAGGCCCCCTGCCGGCGGAAAAAGTTCTCATAGAGGATGCTGCCCAGGGCCAGCCCCGTACAGATCCCCACCCCCCACTGGAAGATGGGCCGGACCCAGCTCACGGTGACCACGTCCCCGGCCCGCTCCAGCTGCCGGTGCTGATAGACCACCACGGCGATGAGGGTGAAGGCCGCCCCCAGCACCAGGCAGTAACCCAAAGCGATGGCGGTTCCCTGGGCGGTATAGTATCCCCCCGCCGCCGTGGAGTCCACGGCCTCGATCTTCCAGATCAGGTGCCATAACGGGGTGCACCACCGGGTCAGAGGGGAACTGAGCAGGTCGTTGCCCGCATACCCCACCAGCAGCACGTCCATGGCGTTGTCCACCAGCATGCACAGCCCCGCCACCAGGCCGTTGAGCACCCCGTAGAACACCGGCAGGGCCAGAATGTGCCCGGTAAACATGGCGCAGCACACCGCAAAGCAGAAAAAGAACATGGCGATGACCGTATGGAGGGCGAACCACCGCAGGGTAAGCCCCGGCCACATCCCCCCAAAGACCCCCTCCACCGCCAGCGCGATCAGGGCCACCGCGGCGTTGGGGACCAGGAAGAAGCTCAGCCCTGTGACCCAGTTGGTGAGGAACAGCCCCTCCCGGCGGATAGGCAGGGCGTGGAGCATCCCCACCGAGCGACCGTTCATCAGGTAGAAAAACAGCGCCATGGCCGCCAGACATCCGAAGAGCAGCCCCATAGGCCCCGCCCACACGGCGGCGGAGACCAGTTCGTTGGCAAAGCGGCGGGAGACGTCCGAGGCGTAGCCCGCCTGGGTGATCATGTTCATGGGCAGCATGAAAAACTGGAGCAGTCCATACCCCGCCGCCAGGGGCCAGAACCGGGCCCAGTTTTTCTGAAGGAGGGTCAGGCTGAACCAGCCCTTCCTCTCAGAGGACGATATCTCGAACGGCATAGTCCTCACCTCCCAGCTCATAAATGAAAATCTCCTCCAGCGTCAGGGGCAGGGCGTCCATCAGGATGGGGGAATAGACCGCCAGCCGGTTGGTCACCTCGTCAGCCCGTCCCCGAACGATGAGGGTATGGATGCGCCCCACCTGCTGGACGTTCAGCACCTCCATGTCCTCGGGAAGCTGGGGCAGCTCCCTTGTCTGGAACACCACCTGCATCTTCACCAGATTCTCCTGCAGGTCGCTCAGGCTCCTCTCCACCAGCACCTTGCCGTGGGACAGGATCCCCACGTGGTCACACACATCCTCCAGTTCCCGCAGGTTGTGGGAGGACACCAGCACCGTGGTCCCGTCCTGGGCCACGTCGGACATGAGCAGGGACCAAACCTGCCGGCGCATCACCGGGTCCAGCCCGTCCACCGGCTCGTCCAGCACCAGCACCTGGGGCCGCAGGCACAGGGCCAGCCAGAAGGCGGCCTGCTTCTGCATCCCCTTGGAAAGCCGGCGGATGGGCCGCTTCTCGTCCACGGTCTGAAAGACCTCCTTCAGTGTCTCATACCGCTTCTCGTCAAACCTGGGATAAACCCCCCTGTAAAACCGGGCCATATCCCGGGTGGAGGCCGAGCCAAAGTAGTACAGCTCGTCGGGGATGTCGGCGATCTTCTCCTTCACGGCGGGGTTTTCGTACACCGTCTGCCCGTCCACCAGGACAAGGCCGCTGTCCTGCTGATAGACCCCGGTGACGTGCCGCAGGATGGTGGATTTCCCCGCCCCGTTTGGTCCCACCAGCCCATAGATGGCCCCGGTGGGTACCGTCATGGTGAGGCCGTCCAGAGCCTTGAACCCGTCAAAGCTCTTGCTCACCGCCTGTATCTCGATCATGCTCCCGCCCCCTTTCTCTCCCATCCCGCCTGCTGGATGCGCTCCGCCAGCTCCTCCAAGCTCATCCCCAGAAACACCAGCTCCCGGGCCGAGGCGTCAAACTGCCGCAGCAGCTCCTCCCTGCGGATGTTCTTCTCCCCGCCGCCCCTGGCGGCGAAAGCTCCCCGCCCCGGCTCGGAGGACAAATACCCCTCCTCCTCCAGCGCGGCGTAAGCCCGCTGTATCGTGTTGGGGTTGATGGCAAGGCTGGCCGCCAGCGCCCGGACCGAGGGCAGCCTTTCCCCCTGGGCAATGGCCCCGGTGACCACCAGGTGCCGCAGCCCGTCCCGGACCTGCTCGTAAATGGGCCGGGCGTCCCGGTAATTGAGACTGATCATGGCCCCACTCCCTTCCGCGTAACTGTATTACGCCCTTTAGTACAGTCAGTATACCCATTCCTTCCCTGGGAATCAAGGGGATAAGTCTTACGAAAAGCTTACGATTTTCAGAGTTTTTTCTTTTTTCCAGTGACAAACGGCAAAACCCCTATTATAATAAGGTCTGTAGGGGCGGGCTCCGCCCGTCCACTTTCCCCCACAAGGAGGAATCCCCATGCGTCTCATCGACCTTCCCAACTGGACCGCTTTCCTGGACTGCCTGGACGGGCTTCTGGATACCCCCCAGGTCCAATCCATGCGCTCTCTGCCCCACCACCCCGGGGTCAACTGCTACGAGCACTCCGTCTTTGTGGCCTACGTGGCCTTCCGCCTGGGGCGCCGCTGGGGGCTGAACTACCGCTCCTGCGCCCGGGCGGGGCTTCTCCACGACCTGTACCTATACCGCTGGAACGACCAGAGCGCCCATCCGGGCCTGCAGTGCTTTGACCACCCGGTCTTTGCCCTCCGGAACGCCAGCCGCCTCACCTCCCTGTCCAAGCTGGAGCGGAACATCATCCTGGCCCACATGTGGCCCCTGGCCCTCCACCTGCCCCGCTCCCGGGAGGCCTGGGTGGTGAGCCTGGCCGACAAGCTGTGCGCCACCGCGGAGGTGGTCCAGCTCTTCCGGCGCATGAAGCTCCGGGCCGTTCTGGCCGCCTGAGACGGATTTTCTGTCATTTCCTCTAAAAAAGCCCCCAAAAAGGGGGCTTTTTTCTTTTTATTTTCTTTGCATTTCCCCCCGGCGTCTGCTATAATATTTATGATGGAAAAATCTTCGGCATATGCCGGCACTGAGGTGACCTCCCATGGACAGTCTGGGCGCCATTGTATTTCTTGACCGGGACGAGCGCGGCTCGGCCCTGTTTTTCCAGGATATTCTCTTCGACCCGGCGGCCCTGTGGCTGTCGGAAACTCTCCGCCGATCGGGCATAGAACGTTTTCTTGTGGTCTGTGACGCCGCCCAGCAGGAAACTGCGGCGGCCTGCTTCCCCCAGGGGACCAGCTTTGTCACCTCCCAGGCCACCGACGCTCCCGCCCGCTTGGCGGACTTTTTGTCCCAGGTCCCCGGCCCCGTCACCGTGGTGACCCGCCCCATCCTTCTGGCCCCCGCGGGGACCCACTTCTCCCTTCCCGGCAAGGACGGCGCCCAAAAGAGCGTCTACACCCTCCGGGGCGCGGCCCTGGCCGCCGCTTTGAAGGACGGAAAGAATTTTGACGAGGCCCTCTCCGCTCTGGGTGACCCCAAGCCCTTCCAGGGCCGGGTCCTTCCCCTGAAGGACGACCTCAGCTACCGCTGCGCCACCGTGGAGCCTCTGGCCCAAAGCCTGGGGGTGGAGCGGATGCTCGCCGCCGGGGTCCGGGTCATGGACGGCGACCACACCTACATAGGCCCCGCCTCCACTGTGGGGGCCGGCTCCACCCTCCTCCCCGGCACCATCCTTCGGGGCCGGACCACCGTGGGCCAGAACGCCCTTCTCGGCCCCAACACCATGATCCGGGACTGCACCGTGGGGGACCAGGTCCAGATCAACTCCTCCCAGCTCAACGAATCCGTTGTGGAGGACGGGGTCATCATCGGCCCCTTTGCCTATATCCGCCCCCACTGCCACCTCCATCAAAAGGCCAAGATCGGCGACTTTGTGGAGCTGAAGAACTCCGTGGTGGGAGAGGGCACCAAGATCAACCATCTCACCTACGTGGGGGACTCCGACGTAGGGGCCGGGGTGAATTTTGGCTGCGGCACCGTCACGGTGAACTACGACGGGGAAAAGAAGTTCCGCACCACCATCGGCGACCACGCCTTCATCGGCTGCAACACCAACCTGGTGGCCCCCGTCACCGTTGGGGAGGGGGCCTACACCGCCGCCGGCTCCACCATTACCGAGGATGTGCCCCCCGACTCCCTGGCCATCGCCCGGGACCGGCAGACGGTAAAAAAGAACTGGGTCAAAAAGCGCCGCAAAAAGTAACCCCGCCAGGCATGATACATTTTATAAGAAAAAGGATATATGCAGAAATACAAAAGAGATTGAGAGGATGGAGACTATGATCGCACACGGGAAGGATATCAAAATTTTCTCAGGCAGCTCCAACCGGGCTCTGGCCCTGGCTATCTGTGACCACCTGGGCATTCAGCTGGGCAATGCGGAGTCCGGCCGGTTCTCCGACGGGGAGAACTTCTGCTCGATCTACGAGACGGTCCGTGGCTCCGACGTGTTCGTGGTCCAGTCCACCTGCGGCCCGGTGAACGACAACCTGATGGAGCTGCTCATCATGATCGACGCCTTCAAGCGGGCCTCCGCCGGGCGGATCACCGCCGTCATGCCCTACTTCGGCTACGCCCGCCAGGACCGGAAGACCAAGCCCCGGGACCCCATCTCCGCCAAGCTGGTGGCCAACATGATCACCGCCGCCGGAGCCGACCGGGTCCTGACCATGGACCTCCACGCCTCCCAGATCCAGGGCTTTTTTGACATCCCCGTGGACAATATGCTGGGCAACCCCATCTTCGCCCAGTACTTCCACGAAAAATTCCTGGGCCAGGAGGAGAACACCGTGGTGGTCTCCCCCGACGTAGGCAGCGTGGGCCGGGCCCGGGCCTTTGCCCAGAAGCTGGCCATGCCCCTGGCCATCGTGGACAAGCGCCGCCAGAAAGCCAACTCCTCCGAGGTCATGAACATCATCGGCGACGTAAAGGGAAAGCAGGTCATCCTCTTTGACGACATGGTGGACACCGCCGGCTCCCTCTGCCACGCCGCCGACGCCCTGGTGGAGATCGGCGGCGCGGTGAGCGTCAACGCCTGCGCCAGCCACGGGGTCCTCTCCGGCCCCGCCTACGACCTCATCGAAAAAAGCCCCATCCAGGAGCTGGTCTTCCTGGACACCATCCCCGCCACCGAGAAGGCCCAGCAGAGCGGCAAGATCAAATATCTCACGGTGGCCCACCTTTTCGCCGACGCCATCGACCGGATCTATCAGGAGGTCTCCATCTCCAAACTCTGGCAATAAAAGCAGAAACCCTACGGGGCGGGGCAAACGCCCCGCCCCTTTTTTGGAGGTATCTCATCATGTTTTTCTCCCGCAAACCCGCCGGCCCCGTCTCCTGGCTCATCGTGGGCCTGGGCAACATGGGCGATCAGTACGAGCACACCCGCCACAACGTGGGCTTTGACGTCATCGACCAGCTCGCCGACGACCTGGACATCCCCGTCCAGCGCCTGAAATTCAAGGCCCTCACCAACACCGCCTCCCTGGGGGGGCAGACCGTGCTTCTCATGAAGCCCGTCACCTATATGAACCTCTCCGGGGAGGCGGTGGCCCCCGCCGCCTCCTTTTACAAAATACCCCCGGAGCATATCCTTGTGATCTCCGACGAGGTCTCCCTCCCCCCCGGCAAGCTCCGCATCCGCCAAAGCGGCTCCGCCGGGGGCCATAACGGCCTCAAAAACATCATTTCCCACCTCCACACCGACCAGTTCCCCCGGATCCGTCTGGGCGTGGGCGGCAAGCCCCACCCCGACTACGACATGGC
>CANPNN010000011.1 GCA_947575475.1 uncultured Pseudoflavonifractor sp. | reverse complement strand
TTGCCAAACCGGAACTACTGACAGAAAAACCGGCGTGACCTCTGCCATGCCGGTTTTTCCGGAAATTCTATTTACTTCCTTATGGGCATCCGCCCAATCCCGGCGGCTTTTTTATTTTTCTCTTGGCCCAAAAGCCTTGAACTGCCCGATTCGAAAATAGATCCGGGTGGGCTGGCAGAGAAGAAGATAGAGATACAGGGCGTCCAGGAGGGCATTGCGCAGGTTCAGCGTCAGAATCTTACTCAAAAGATCCAGGGAAATAAAGACCACTGCCGCCCAAAAGCCCGCCTTTAAACCTAAAAAGAGCAATATCCAAATGAGAATATCCACAAATACGGTGGCCAAAAGAAGCATTCGGTATGCGGGAAGGGCCTCCGCCGGGACCGGCAGTGAGTTTCCGCCCACAACGCCGGCATAAGAGTACCACAGGTACAGAAGTGCGAAACTGCTTATGCCCCAGATGGCCAGGAGCACGACCAGCTGGCCCGGACATTTATCTGTCAGGTTCCGGCTCCCCTTCCCTGCTTTCTTTTCTCCACAAGGCTTCCTCCCTCCGCTCCCCGGGCATCGGTCCGCCATCAGAGCCGCTCTACCTCCTTCGTGGTCTTCCCGGCCTGGGCCAGGGACTCCAGATAGCGCATCTCTGCCTTCCCTCTGGCTCTTTTATGGATCAGAGAACCGCCCACAAAGCAACCGATGACGCAGGCGGCCAAAACCACCGCCTTCCCCGGGGTCACCATGCCATCCATGAGCCACGCAATGCCGCCCAGGAGCAGCATGAGCCCAAAGCCCTGGCAAAGATCCCCCAGGAAGTGCAGAAACGTGATGCCCTTCATGGTTTTTCCCTCGGCGTCCTTGAATACCGTAATGCTCACCTTGTACCTTGCCATCTCAAACACCTCCCTTCCCAAAAAGCTGTGCACCGTGAATAAAAAGCCTCTCCGCCGCTTCTCACCGCACCGATCCCGGGGGCCTTCCGGCCCCCAGGCGGCGGGTGAAAAACAAAAACGCCGTGCAGGGATGACCCTACACAGCGTAAGAAGAGATCTTCTCATGCACACAGGCGCAGGCAACGATACGAAAAACTGCCCTTGCAAGAAGAGCCCCGCTATCGTATAATATACCATGCGGTGCGGCCATATGGCCGTTGTGTAGGTGGTGGTTCACCTGCGCAGGCCTGTGGGTGTCCGACCACCCACAGGCTGCCGCATTTTTGTTTTTCGTTCCAATTATAGCAGGAATATTTCCATATTGCAAGAACCCCTTAAAGAAATTCACGGAGGGGCGCCATCCGGCGCCCCTCCGTGAATTTTTCCTCAAAGCTGGCTCCAGTCGAACACATCCCGGTTCTTGACGAAATATTCCGCCCCGGAATAGAGGGTGGTGGCCACGATGACCCAGACGCAGGCAGTATTCACCCACCCCGGCAGGAAAGGCAGGAACATGAGGATCAGACAGATCATGGTGGAGGCGGTCTTTACCTTCCCCGACCAGCCCGCGGCAATGACCCGCCCCCCCTCCACGGCGATGAGGCGCATCCCGGACACGGCAAACTCCCGGAAAATAACGATGGCCACCGCCCAGGCGGGCATCTGGCCACACTGGACAAACCAGAGCATGGCGGTCACCACCAGCACCTTGTCCGCCAGAGGGTCCATAAATTTTCCGAAATCGGTGACCAGGTTCCGGCTCCGGGCAATGTGGCCGTCCAACAGGTCGGTAAGGCTTGCCAGCACAAAGATGACCAAAGCTACATAGTTGCTCCCCGGAAAGCCCAGATACAGCACCCCCAGAAACAGAGGGATCATCAGCACCCGGAGAAGGGTCAGTTTATTGGGTGTATTCATATATCCTCACTCCTCGATCTCGCCCGTCAGGTCGCCGTCCTCGGCCCCTGTAATGCGGACGTTGACGAACTCTCCCGCCGGGACAAGGCCCGCGGCGGTAAAGAACACCCGGCCGTCCACCTCCACCGAGTCGGCGTAGGTCCGTCCGGCGTAGCTGCCCATCAGGGGATCAAAGCCCTCGCAGAGGACCTCCATCACCGTACCCAGCCGGCTTTCATTGTACCGGTCCAGAACGACGGACTGGAGCTCCACCAGCCGCTCCACCCGCTGGGCCGCGATCTCCTCCGGGACCTGATCCGGCATCTGGGCCGCCCGGGTCCCCTCCTCCCGGGAGTATTGGAACACCCCCGCCCGCTCAATGCCTGTCTCGGTGACGAAGCGGCACAGGGCCTCAAAATCTTCCTCCGTCTCCCCAGGCAGACCGCAGATCAGGGAGGTTCGGAGGACCAGGCCGGGGATCTTCTCCCGCAGGTTTTTCAGCAGGGCGGCAAGCTCTTTCTCCGTCCCCCAGCGGTTCATGGACTTGAGAAGATGGTCGGCACAGTGCTGGAGGGGGATATCCAGGTATTTGACGATCTTGGGCTGAGAGGCGATCACCTCTATCAGTTCCTCGTCAAAGTGATCGGGATACAGGTAGTGGAGCCGGATCCAGTGAAAGGGGAGTTTACATAATTCTTTCAAAAGCTGAGGCAGACGACGTTCCCCGTACAGGTCCTTGCCGTAGGGGCCAATATCCTGAGCGATGAGGATCAGCTCCTTCACCCCGGAATCGGCCAGAGCCTTAGCCTCGGAGAGCACCGAGTCCATGGGGCGGCTGCGATAGCGGCCCCGGAGGTAAGGAATGATACAGAAGGCACAGAAATTATCACAGCCCTCGGCGATCTTCAGGAAGGCGGTATACTGGGGACCGGTGATGAGCCTCTCCCCCTCCTCGCTGGTGGCGGAGATATCCCCAAAGCGTTGGGGGAACTGTCCTTTGGCCACCTCCTCCACCGCGGAGACGATATCATCGTAGCTGCCGGTGCCCATAAGGCCGTCCACCTCGGGAAGGTCGGCCAAAATATCCTCCCGGTAACGCTGGGAGAGGCAGCCGCAGACCAGGAGTTTTTTCAGCTTCCCCGCCTGCTTCAGTTCCCCCAGGGAGATGATATGCTCAATGGCCTCGCTTTTTGCCGCGTCTATGAAGCCGCAGGTGTTGAGGACGGCTACATCAGCCCCCTCGGGCTCCCCGCTCACCTCATGGCCCGCGGCGCGGCAGAGAGCCATCATCTGTTCGGTATTGATGAGATTTTTAGAGCAGCCAAGGGAGATAAAGGCGATTTTCAAAATGAATGTCTCCTTTTGTTCAGATGGGGGTGGTAAGTCTCCGACGGATAAAATCTTCCATCAGGGCATTCACCCGCTCGGGAGCGTCGCAGTTGGAATTGTGGCCCGCTTTGGGGAGCCATACCAGAGGCAGCCCCTCCCGCTCCGCCCAGCGGCGGTTGTAGCGTTTGGCGGAGCCCGCCCGATCCTCCTCCCCGCAGAGGAGGAGACAGGGGCAGTCCACCTCGTAGGGCCGGTTCTTTTCCATAGCCTGGGCCAGGATGCGGAAGCCGTGGACCGTCAGGTCCACGTACTCCTTTTTGGTGTAGCCGGCCATCATTCGGGCCATGAGGTCCCGGCCGTAGTCGGTGGTGGCCACGGCCAGCCCCGCCTTCCGGAGGGCCTTCCAGGGATAGGGGCGGTAGATCAGGTCCGTGTGCTTGAGCATGCCAAGCTCCGCTGCCGAAATGTATTTCCGCTTCAAGGGGGCGGAGTCGATGGAGACGAATCCGGAGACCGTTCCGGGGAACCGCTCCATAAAACATTGGGCCACATAGCCCCCCATGGACTGGCCGACAAGGATGGGCCTTTCCAGCCCTTCCTGCCGGAGAATGGCCCGGAGCCACACCGCCTTGCTGTCCAGAGAGAACTCCAGCCGGAAGGGCCGGGAGGCTCCGTGGCCGGGGGCATCCCAGACCAGAAGGGGATATTTCCCCTCAAAGGCCGCGATCTGCTTTTCAAAAAGCCGGTGGTCCGCGGTAAGACCGGGGAGAAATACCAGAGGGATCCCCTCCCCGGGGCTTACCCAGTAGCGGATGGTCCCAAGGCGGGTCCGGTATTCCCGTTCCTCCATGGCCTATTCCTCCTCAATATTGGCTCCGTAGCGGTTCAGCCCCTCCCGGATCTCGCTCCAGTTGTAGCCCCGGCGGGCCAGAGCGTCAGAGGCCCGTTTCAGCTCCCTCTGGTCGGGGATCTGGCCCCGGAACCGCTTTTGGAGGAAGGCATCAATGCCTTCCTCCGGCTCCTGGGCCTCCTGAAGAGCGGCCTCCCAATACTGGCGGGAGATCCCCCGGCGGAAAAACTCATCCTTCAGCTTTCTGTCCCCGTAACCCTTGGCGGAATAGTGCCGGGCCACGGTCTTGGCGTATTCAGCGTCGTTCAAATAACCCAGGTCCTCCAGCCAGTCGGCCGCCTCCGCCGCCTGCTCTGGTGTGGCAAGGGGAGGACGCTCCCTGCCGTCCTTCCCCTTGGGCCGCCGGGCGGTGAGCTTATCCACCAGTTCCTTCCGGGACATGGGACGGGCTGAAATATAGTCCAACGCTTTGCTGCGGACGCCGCTTCGGGCGGCAGCGTCGGTGAGTTGGTCATAAAGGTCGTCAGAGATGACCATGCCGGTATAGAGAGCAAAGGAGACCACCTCGCTCTCGGTGACCCGGATGCAGGAGCCGTCCTCCAACCAGCACAGCCACCGCTCCGCCACATGTTTGGAAGGCTCTAATTTTACGATCTGCACGGCTTAGTCCGCGTCCTCAAAGTCCTCGGCGGACACATCCACCGCCCTGCTCACAGGCCGGGCGGCAGGGGCGGCCGGAGGGGCGACAGGGGCGGCCGGAGGGGCGACAGGGGCAGGGGCCGCAGCACGGGGAGCCGGCTTTCCGGGCATCAGCTTGGCGGCGTTGGCCCGGATGTCGGCCTCCAGCTTTTCGGCGATATCGGGATTGTCCTTCAGATATTGGCGGGCGGCGTCCCGGCCCTGGCCGATGCGGACCTCTCCCATGGAGAACCAGGAGCCTGACTTCTGCACCAGGCCCAGCTGGACTCCCATGTCTACCAGCTCTCCCTCCTTGGCGATACCCTCGCCAAAGAGGATATCGAACTCTGCCTGGCGGAAGGGCGGGGCCACCTTGTTCTTCACGATCTTGGCCCGGACATGGTTGCCGATAACGTCGGAGCCGTTCTTCAGGCTCTCCACCCGGCGGATGTCGATACGGACCGAGGAATAGAATTTCAGAGCCCGGCCGCCGGTGGTGACCTCCGGGTTGCCATAGACCACCCCCACCTTCTCCCGAAGCTGGTTGATGAAGATGACGATACAGTTGGTTTTGGAGATGACGCCAGCCAGCTTCCGGAGGGCCTGGGACATGAGCCGGGCCAGCAGACCCACATGGGCGTCGCCCATGTCGCCCTCGATCTCAGCTCTCGGGGTGAGGGCGGCCACCGAGTCCACCACCACCACGTCAATGGCTCCGGAGCGGACCAGGGCCTCGCAGATCTCCAGGCCCTGCTCGCCGGTGTCGGGCTGGGAGATGAGCATGGAGTCGATATCCACCCCCAAAGCGCTGGCATAAACGGGATCCAGAGCGTGTTCGGCGTCGATGTAGGCCACCTCGCCCCCCCGCTTCTGGGCCTGAGCCACGATATGGAGGGCCAGAGTGGTCTTACCGGAGGATTCCGGACCGTAGATCTCGATGATCCGCCCCTTGGGGACGCCGCCGATACCCAAAGCCAGGTCCAGGGCCAGAGATCCAGTGGGGATGGCCTCCACCACCACATGCGTGTTTTCACCCAGACGCATCACCGCTCCCTTGCCGAAATCCTTCTCGATCTGAGCCAAGGCGGTATCCAGAGCCTTCTTCTTATCGGCGGCCTGACCGGGCTGGGTAATGGGGTTTTTTTTCTTCTCTGCCATGTTCTTTCTCCTCTCCTGCGGGGCCTATCCCGCCATGCTTTCCTTTGCTTGTAAAAAACGGGCCTTCTTTTCCGCCGTCCAGACAACGGTCTTTTGGACGGGGCATCCCGCCGGTACTTACGGGTAAAGTCTACCAGGTCATCTGTCCCATAACTCGGACTTTTACTCGTTGATCGCTCCCGAGACCACCCGCCAGATCCCCTGGGTATCCTGGAAGGAATGGACATCCTCAAATCCATTTTGACTCAGCAGGGCCTTCACATCCGAAGCCTGTCCTGCGCCCACCTCAAAAATCAGACAGCCGCCCAGGCGGAGGGCCCCCTTCCACTTGGAGCAAACGGTACGGTAAAATTCAAGTCCATCCTCTCCCCCGTCCAGGGCCTTGTGAGGTTCATAATCCTTCACCGAGGACTCCAGGGTCGGAATATCCGCAGTGGGGATATAGGGCGGATTACAGGCGATCACATCAAAATCCCACAGGGCGGGCAGCGGGGGCAGTTTTGCATCGGCGAACGCACAAATGACCCGGTCGCTAAGCTCACAGCGACGGATATTCTGGCGGCAGACCCGGAGGGCTCCCTCCGAATAGTCGGCCAACACCACCCGGCATTCAGGAACGTTGGCGGCCACTGCAAGGCCTACACAGCCGCTGCCGGCACACAGGTCCAACACCCGGCAGCCCTCCCCGGCGGCCCGGGCTGCCAGGATAGCCCGCTCTGCTAATACCTCCGTGTCCATCCTGGGGATCAGCACCTCCCGATCCACATCCAGGGTCAGGCCATAGAATTCCCACTCTCCGATAATGTACGCCACCGGCTCTCCCGCCAGACGGCGGGCGGTCAGCTCTGCCACCGTCTTTTCCACCTGGTCGGAGGCGTAGAGGCCCATATCCCGATAAAACTCCTCTCGGCCCTTGCCTGCCGCATAGCAGACAAGCTCTCTGGCCTCCAACTGAGCGGCGGGGATCCCCGCCGCTTTCAGCTTGCGGCGAATATCCAAATATAGATTGTTATATGTGGTCGCCAAGGGACTCACCTCCCGGGGTGGATATTTTCAAAAAGGGTCTCCCTTTACCAGCGGTCCGCCCCTTCTCTTTGGGGCAGCACCTCGGTGAGGGCCCGGATCCCCACTTCGATCATACTGTCATCCGGCTCAAAGGTAGTCCAGCGTTGGATGGCCATACCAGGGGCTCGGACCAGACGGCAAAAGGCCCCGTCATGGCCGCCCACGAAGCGGTTAAACTCGTAAGTGATACTGACAATGAAGGGCAGCATCGCAAGGTGGGCTCCCATACGCAGGAGAGTATTTTCCACCTCCACAAGGGAAAACACCACACTGGACAGGAGGATAGACGCCACGATGACTACAAAAAGGAAACTGGTCCCACAGCGTGGGTGGTGCTTGGGCTGCTTGCGGACATTCTCCACCGTCAGGGGAAGGCCCGCCTCATAGCAAAAGATGGTCTTATGCTCTGCTCCGTGATACTGAAAGGTACGGTGAATATCCTTCATCCGGGAGCAGAGGATCAGATAAAGGAGAAAGATGACTATCTTCAGGATCCCCTCGATCAGATTCCGCCCCCAATCAGGGCAGCCGGGAAAGAGCCGGACCACTCCCCCGCCCAGAGCGGTGGGCAGAAGAATAAATAGCCCCACTGAAAAAGCCATCCCCATCACCACCGCCAGGGTGATAACAAGTCTGGTAAGCTTCTCGCTGCCCAGCTTTTCGTCCAGCCATTTTTCAAATTTGGAGGGTTCCTCCTCCCCTTCCTCATCCTCCGGGTAAAACTCCGCCGAGTACATCAGAGCCGTAACTCCGTTATACATGGAGGAGCCAAAATTCACCACGCCCCGGATCAGGGGCAGTCCCACAATGGGGTACTTGTCTTTCAGCGCCTTCCGGGGTTCGGTCTTGATCTCCAGCTCCCCGTCCGGCTTACGGACCACAATGGACTTTTTATCCGGCCCCATCATCAAGATCCCCTCTATAAGGGCCTGTCCGCCGATCATAGTCTTAAAGCCGCTTGCGGCCAAAAAAAGCAGTCGTTTCAGCATGAGGGTTCTCCTTTTGAGCGTCCCATAAGAGGGACGCTGCATTCTTATTGTAACAGACCCAACTCCCTTTTTCAAGGGAGTTGGATCAAAAATTAGAACTTATGTTCCACTTCCGGATGCCGTACCCTCTGGAAGACGGATCGCAACGATACATCCGCCGCCCTCGGCGTTGCCAATGATCAACTCTCCCTCGTGGCGGGAGACGATCTCCTCGCAGACTGCAAGGCCGATCCCGGAGCCCCGGGCTTTGGAGGAACCTTTGTAGAATTTTGTCTTGATAAGAGGCAGCTCGTCACTGGGGATGCCGGGGCCGTAATCCCGGATGGTGATCACCACCCAGCCCTCCTCCTGCCGGATGGCGCAGTCAATGCGTCCGCCGCTGCCGCCGTGCTTGGCAGCGTTATCCAAAAGGTTGGAAAAGACCTGCCGCAGCCGCTCCGGGTCGGCGTTCACAGGGGGGAATTCCTCCTCGCTGTCGGCATAGGTAAGCTCGATTCCCTCCTTACGGAAAAACTCCCGATAGGTGTAGACCGCGTCCTCAAATTCCGCCTTCAGATCCACCGGCTCCATGGAAAGCGTAAAGCGGCCGTCCTCAATGCGTGAGAATTCCAACAGCTCCTCCACCATATTGGTAAGGCGTTTTGCCTCAGAGACAATGATACCCATTCCCTTTTTTACGTCCTCCGCATCCCGGACCTCCCCTCGCTGAATAGTCTCAGCCCAGCCATTGATGGCGGTAAGGGGAGTGCGCAGCTCATGGGAGACCGAGGAGATAAACTCTGACTTCATCTTTTCTGCCTGGTCGATGCGGGAGGACATGTCGTTGATAGCATCGGTCAGATCTCCGATCTCATCGTCGTGCTGCTTGTCGATCTGGATCCCGTAGCTGCCGCCGGCAATGCGCTTGGTGATCTCGGTGATACCCGCCACCGGCTCCACGATAGATTTGACAAAATAGAGGTTGGAGAAATAAACCAACAGCAATATCACAAAGCCGATGGCGGCGGTGATGGAAATAATGATGACAAGCTGTCGGTCCACCAGACGCAGGGAGGTCACATACCGGACCGCCGCTACCGCCCGGCCGTCCACAAGCACGGGAGCGGAGACCGCCATGATATGTTCCCCTGTGGAGGGGTCCTTTCCCGTCCAGGGGGTCGTCTGGGGCGATTGTTCGTTGAGCGCTCCTGCAATGTCAGGGGTGCCAGGGGTACTGTAGGCCGCCAGACCAAAGGTGGAGAAGCGGATGGTCCCGTTGGTGCCCAGGAACTGCATCTCCACATTGTCCTTCCCCTCAGCGTTATTGTTCACATAGGTGACCACATGCTGATAGTACTCACTCTGGGTTGAGTATTCGCCAAAAAATTCCACCACATATTCCGCCTTAGTCTGCAGGCCATTGGAAAGGGTCGCATAGTAGTACCCTCCCATGGCCACCGAAAAGGCGGTGATAGCGAACAGGAGGATAAAAAGGACCATACCGATGGAATTGGTCATCCAGCGGCGGCGGATGCCCTTCATTTTTGGCACGGCGTTCACCTTCCTTCCTCTTGCTTGCTGTGGGCTTTATCTCAAAATCCCCACTTGTAGCCAAAGCCCCAGACTGTTGTGATATAAGTGGGGTTTTGGGGATCGTCCTCGATCTTGATACGCAGACGGCGGATGTTTACATCCACGATCTTCACTTCTCCAAAATAGTCCTTGCCCCAGACTGCATCCAAGATCTCCTCCCGGGCCAGGGCCTTACCGATATTATCCATAAAAAGCTTGACAATGGAATATTCCACCTGGGTCAACTTTACCCGCTGGCCGTTTTTCTCCAGGGTCCGGTTTCGGGTGTTCAGCAGAAACGGCGGACAACTGATCTCCCCGGTATCCGTCAGGACGGAGGGTTCCCCGGTGGCCCGACGGCAGAGAGCGTCGATCCGGGCGGTGAGCTCGGCGGGCGAAAATGGCTTGGTCACATAATCATCCGCCCCCGTCATCAGCCCCGTCACCTTGTCCATCTCCTGGGTCCGGGCGGTCAGCATAATGATGCCAATACGGTTATCTCCCGCCCGGATGCGGCGGCAGACCTCAAAGCCGTCCATATCGGGCAGCATTACATCCAGAAGGGCCACATTCACATCCGGATTCCTGTGAAGCTGGTCCAAAGCCTCCTGTCCCGTCCCCGCCTCTACCGTCTCATAGCCCGCCCGCTTCAGGTTGATAACGATGAAGGAACGGATATTGGCCTCGTCCTCCAGTACCAGAACTTTCTTTGTCAAGGGAACTCCTCCTCTCTCAATATCCACTGTACCAATCGGTACGAATGATGTTAAACCGCTCCCGGACCTGCTCCTCGGTAAGGCCGCAGTCCCAGGCTCCCCGGAATTCGGCGGCATAGATGATGGCGCTCTCATCCGGGTTTTCCAGTGCGTTCATGGGCCATAACACAAATCTCCCCCCCGTTCGGGCCCGGGTGGTCCGGTTGGTGCCCGTCAGCTTATATATGGTCAGGAAGGGCAGCGGCTCGGCCCCCGCATCCGCCGGCCAGTAGGAGAAGGTCACGCTCCGCTCCCCCCCGCCGGGCAGATCACTGCGGGACAGGGTCAGATTGTTCTCCCACTCGTCAGGCAGGATGAAGTACCAACTGTCCCGGTCGTTGTGATAGGTCGTAAATACCGGGGTCGCATTGCCCTGAACGTCAAACTGCCGCCAATGGATCAGCCAGAAACTCACCGTATCAGCGGTGATGCGGTAATCGGCCAGAGGCACCGGCTGAGGGAGCTCCATGACCCCGTCCCCATTGATGTCCCGGGCGGCAACCTGGGTATAGAAGCGGACCGTCTCTCCGCTCTCTCCTGTCTCCGGATCCAGAGTCACATTTTCCAGCTTTCCATCCCGGACGGCAAAAACGTCGGTGATGGCGCCGTTCTCCCCATATGACGACGAGACAAAGACTGCCGGTACCCGGTCGGCCAGATACCCCGTCTGCACAGCTGTCAGGTATTCGCTCTTAACGGTGCCGTCAGCCCCCACATAGGCTCCCACCGATAAAGGAGCCTCACTGGTCCGGGACAACACCCCGTCAAAGTCATAAAGCTCGGCTTCGGGCACATTGCCTGCGGCAGTGCGGAATACGATGAGTTCCTGCTGGTTATCCTGATCCAGATCAAAAAGCTTATAGCTGTCGTAGTCGGTACGCATCAGCTCCTCCACCTGCTCAGGCCCTATCGAGTAGACCGCAAGAGAATGGACTTGGGCGGTCATCTGCCAGGAGACCACCACTTCCTTATATGGCTCGTCATCCATCTGCACATAATCCACACAGTTGATGGCCGCTCCCGCCCCCTCAATGACAGCAAAAGTCTCGTACTCCTCGCCTACCTGGCGAAAAATATAGATCTTCAGCGGTTTTTCTTCACTGCTCATGCGAAAAAAAGCGATGGCCTCCTGCCTTCCGTCTCCATCCAGATCCTGAAGCTGGACCGACTGGATCATCTCGCCTGTCAGAGGCGCAGCGTACTCTCCTCCCTGGGCGACCACCTCGCCCAGACGGGCCTGAAGGGCCTCATAATCCCTGGAGGGCCGGGGAATGGCGTATAGCTCATCCACCGTGCGGAAGAAGCAGCCCGTCAGCAGCAGACTTAGAAGCAGCGCGATACCCCAGGGACCTATGGTCCTTTTTTTCACGGTTTCCCCCTCCCCTTTCGACGGTTATAGTTACAGTTATTTGTATTCTATCATATATAGCAGAAAAATGATATGGGGTCAGCAAACTTTTTTCGAATTTCCTGAAAAAGGACCCGGCGAAGCCATCGGGTCCCTCCGCAAAACATTTCTTTCTCAGCAGCCTACGCTCAGACAAGATCTTCTCCATACGTGAGACCATCTGTTCCTCGCCAATCGGCTTATCGTTCTCCAGCCACCAACTCACCGCAGTCATATTTTAAGGAAAGAGAACGTAAAAAGGGGGAGGCATTTCCATCCGGAAATGCCTCCCCCTTTTACTCCATATTTCTAAACGGCTTACTTCACATCCGCAGCGATCCGATCGCCTACGATGGCGCCGAAGACTACGGCGGCGTCAAAGCCGTTGCCGTAGCGGGTCTCCCGCTGCTCGTAGGAACCGATCACGTCGCCGGCGGCCCACAGGCCCGGGATCGCGGCGTCCTTCTCGGTGAGGACATGGCCGTCCAGATCCACCCGCAGGCCGGCGGTGGTCAGGTAGACCACAGGCTCCACCCGGACCAGCCAGATGCCGTCCTTGGTGTCCAGATAGGGCAGGTTGGACTGGCCCCACTCGCTGGTGCCGCCGTTCATGGCCAGCTCGTTGTTGGTGGCGATGGTCTGGGCCAGGTCGGGCAGGTCCAGAGCCTTGGCGGCCTCCTCCACGGTGTCGAAGTGGACGGCCTCACCCTTCTCAAAGATGCCCTTATAGGAGAACTTCCGATCCTCGTAATCCTTGATGGTGGCGGCTCCCGCGTCATCGAAGACATAGTAGAAGGTGTTGCCGTTGGCGGGGTCGGCCTTGGCGGCGGCCATGGTGGCGTGGTTATTCACCATGATGTTGGCAAACTGGTCGCCCTTGACGTTGACCATCAGGCCCACGTTCATGTAGTGGATAAAGGCCAGCTCAAAATGGCTCTGGTAGGTGGCCAGGAAGCCGGGCATATAGGACCCGGCGTAGTCCACCACGCCGCCGGCCTTCAGGCCCATCTTCAGGCCGTCGCCGGTGAGAGTCTCGGGGCAGATGAAGAACTCGTCGGCCCACTCGGGATGGTACTCCTTCAGGAGCTCAGGACTCTTGGCGAAGGAGCCGGTGGCCAGCATGACGGCGTCGGCGCTGACGGTCCAGGTCTTGCCGTCCTCGCCCACGGCCTTCACGCCGGTGACGACCCCGGCCTTATCCTGAATGAGCTCGGTGACCTCGGTATTGTAGATGATCCGGCCGCCCTGGGCGGTGATCCGATCCACAAAGAACTCCATGACGTAGCCGCAGCCGCCGGAGTAGCAGCCGGGGGCAAAATAGGGGCTGCCCGCCAGGGCAGGCTCGGTACCCAGGGACATGAAGCCCACGCCGATGCTGTTCATCCAGTCGTAGAGCTTGCCGCCCCCCTCGTACATCTGCTGCAGCCAGGGCAGGGTATCTTTCGTCTTGCCGTACTTGGCGCCCAGGATGTCGCCGATATTCTCCCAGGAGCTCATGGTGAGGCTGGCCCGGGGCACTTCCCGGCCTGCCAGCCAGTTCTGGTAGGTCTGGGAACCCACGCCGTTGAAGCCGCCGAAGGCCATGGGCATGGACCCGCCGGGGATGTCCTGCTTCTCAAAGAGGATCACGTTCTTCACACCGGCCTCCAGCAGCCGGGCGGCGGCCAGCAGTCCGGCGGTGCCGGCGCCGGCGATGACCACGTCCACATCCTCAGAGACCTCGGTGGGGACCACCGCCGTTTTGGCGGGGGCGGCGGAGAAGTCAGCCACCTTGCCCCCGGCCATGGTGATAGCCTGGGACACCCCCTGCTTGATGGCGGCAGAGGTGACGGTGGCGCCGCCCACGGCGTCCACGTTGACGCTCTGGGCCTCCACGATCCGGCTGGGCATCCGGTCAATGGCGTAGGTACCCACCCCCTCGGTCTCGCTCTGGGAATTGATGGTCACCGACTTGATCTTGCCGCCCTGGAACATGGTGGTGACCACGATGGTACCCTCATGGCCCACGGCGTTGACGGTGTACTTCCCATCGGCTACAGTTCCAGCGGAGCTGGCCTCCCCCATCAGGGCGGCTTTCACAGCCTCCCGTGCGGCGTTAGAGGTGTAGGTGGCGCCGGAGACGATATCCAGCTCGGCCCCCTTCTCCTTAGCGGAGGCAGCCAGGGCCTCCAGGGCCGCGCCGCCGATGGCGGGAGTCTCCCCCTCGCCGGTGAGCTTCACATCCACGATGCCGCTGGCGTCCACAGTGACCTCAGCGTTCACAGGGCCGCCGAAGCCCTGGGCGCTTCCGGTGTAGGTTCCGGGCTTGAGGCTGTCAGCCTTGGGGGCGTTGGGCACTCCCGTCAGCTTGACGGTGGCGGGATCGTTCTTGTCCCATTCCACATCCACGCCCAGTAGCTCGCAAAGATAGCGCACAGGGGCGTATGTGACCCCCTCGTGGGCAAAAGCGCCGGTGTCAGCCGTCTTCTGGCCGTTGACGCTCAGCTCCATGGGAGTGACCGTGATGGTCTTCTCCACACCGACCGCCAGGGCGGCAGTTCCCATGACCATGGCAAGGGCCAAGGCCAGTGCTGTGATCCTTTTTTTCATTTGTACTCTCCTCTCCATATGTTATTGTTTCCTGATAGTGTCAGGCTAATAAGTATAGTACCACATCCCCATAGGGTCCACAATCTATTTTTTCAATTTTAATCATTTTTTATGGGGTCAATCCCAGCCTCTGCAGCTTATGGACCCAGGGTGCAAAGTCGGGAAGCATCACCCCTACCCAAAACACTCTCTTTATGATATAATATTTTATTATATCCAAAGAGAAATCACTCCCACTATACTGATCGGCGTCATCGCCGGACAGGAGGCAGGCCTATGACCGTTCTGAAAAACGTTCTCACGCTCCACGCCCAAAGATATCCCGCTATGGAGATCCAGGACTATGTGAAACTGCTCTATCAAAGTGAATTCGGCCCCGGTCACCTTGTGACGGAGGCTGATGCTCTGGAAAGCCTGCAGGCGGAATTTGCCCAAGCCCGGGAGGAGAGCTATGCCCCCCAATATACCGTGGAGGCCATCGGCGGCGGTCTCTGTCGGGCCCATCTGGACCCCCGCCTTTTCACCGAGGCAGACCTCCCCCTGCTCTCCCGCTGTCTGACCCGCTCAGCCCAACCCCGGGGGACCATGGCCGGACTCTGGGAAAAGCTGGGGGTTCTGTCCGCCATGGCCTGGTGTGGAGAGCTGCCTCTGGATCCCAGGGAACTGGAGCTGTTCCTGTCCCTCTATGAAAGCCAGGGCTGCCCCCCTCTCCACCACAGCGACGGCTACCGGGAGCTCTACCGCCCCCACTACCGGATACTGAACCGGGACCTGGCCCTCTACGCCCCAGCCCTCCGGGCTGTGGACGCCCTTGTACGGAACACAGAGGGGCCGATCATCGTGGCGGTGGACGGGCGCTGCGCCAGCGGCAAGACCACCTTCGCCCAGAAGGCGGCGGCGCTCTTTGCCCCTTGCAATATATTTCACATGGACGATTTCTTTCTGCCCCCCGCCAAGCGGACCCCGGAACGGCTGGCCGCTCCCGGCGGCAATGTGGATTACGAGCGGGCCGCCTCTGAGCTTTTCGAACCCCTTCGCCGGGAGGAGGCGGTGTCCCACCGCCGCTTTGACTGCCACACTATGACGATGGGAGATCCTATAGGGATCCCTTTCCGGCGGCTCACCTTTGTGGAAGGCAGCTATTCTCTTCACCCCATTCTGGCTGGATATTCCACTCTCCGCATTTTCTTTACCTGCACCCCCGAGGTCCAGCTTGCCCGTCTGGCCTGCCGGGAGACTGCGGAGAGTCTGGAAAAGTTCAAACAACGGTGGATCCCCATGGAGGAAAACTATTTCGAAGCCCTTGCCGTTGAAAGCCAGAGCGATATCGTGGTGGACACCTCCCGTTTGCCCACCTCAGAGGGGGATAGAACATGACAGAGAAAGAGCGGATGCTGGCGGGAATGCTCTACCAAGCCGACGATCCCCAGCTTCAGGCGGACTGTGCCCGAAAGGACCGTCTGCTGCGCCGGCTGGCCCAATCTGACGACTACGCAGAATGGAAGGCCATTTTTCGGGAGCTCCTTGGCTCTGTCGGAGAAAATTTTTGGATCCAGCCCCCTTTTCTCTGCGACTACGGCTGTCATATCCATATCGGAGATCATTTTTTTGCCAACTGTGACTGTCTTATTCTGGATGTGTGTGATGTGACCATTGGAGATCATGCATTTCTCGCTCCCCGGGTCTCCATCTTTACCGCCACCCATCCCATTGACGCAGGGGTGCGCAACTCAGGACTGGAGTACGGCAAACCTGTGACCATTGGTTCCTCTGTGTGGATCGGGGGCAACACGGTCATCAATCCCGGGGTCACCATTGGGGACAATGTGGTCATCGGCTCCGGGTCCGTAGTGACAAAAGACATCCCCAGCGGCGTCATCGCGGCGGGTAATCCCTGTCGGGTCCTGCGGGAGATCAGCGAGAAGGATAGCCGGTACTGGGAGGCCTTGGCAGCAGAATATTGGGAGCAACACAATTCCTTTTAAGTAAATCATAAGAAATGGGCTGGGTTTTCCGGCCCATTTTTGTTGACCTTTTCGCCAAAAAACCTTTGCAGTTTTTAAAGAAAAGTGCTATTCTACACTGCGGCAAAAACATAAACCGAGGTGTACATTGCGCTATGGAACAAATTTTGATCTGTCTATCCCTCTCTCTCATGGGCGGACTTCTTATGTCCCGGCCCGCCAAAAAGCTGGGGCTGCCCGCCGTCACTGCCTATCTTATCACAGGGTTGCTGCTGGGTCCTTTCTGTCTGGGCGCTTTCCAAGTCTCCGGCCTGGGTTTTTCCAGCCTGGAGCAGGTCTCACAGTTCAACATTATCTCCCAGGTGGCTCTGGGCTTTATCGCTTTTGCCATCGGGGATGAATTTCGGTTGGAGCAGCTTCGCAGCATGGGCTCCCGGGTCATCGTGGTGGGTATCGCCCAGGCAGTGGTCACTACCGCCATTGTGGATCTGGCCCTCATTGCGCTCCATCTCCTGAACCCCACCCTTATCAGTCTTCCCTCCGCCATTACTTTGGGCGCCATCGCTGCCGCGACCGCTCCCGCCGCCACTCTTATGGTCGTCAGGCAGTATAAGGCTGACGGCCCGTTGACTCACCTTCTTCTGATGGTAGTGGCCATCGACGATGCGGTGGGTCTGGTCCTGTTCTCCGCCTCCTATGGGGTGGCTACCGCTATGGAAAGCGGGGCGATCAGCATCATCAGCGTGTTGGTAGAACCTGCCATTGAAATCGTTCTGTCTCTTCTCTTGGGGGGACTGGCCGGATTCCTCCTCCACTGCGCGGAGCAGTTTTTCCACTCCCGGAGCAAGCGGCGCTCCCTATCCATTGGCTTTGTCCTGCTGACTGCTGGCCTCTCCATGGTGGAGTTTGAGGTGGGCGGGATCCACATCGGCTTCAGCCTGCTTCTGACCTGCATGATGGCCGGCACCGTATTCTGTAATATCTGCCATACCTCCCAGGAGATCATGGAGCGTATCGACCACTGGACCGCCCCGCTGAATATTCTGTTCTTTGTCCTTTCAGGAGCGGAGTTGGACCTGGGCGTTCTGTCTCAGCCGCTGGTGTTACTGGTAGGTATCGTATATATCCTGTTCCGCTCTCTGGGTAAATACACCGGCGCCTACCTCAGCTGCGCCGCCACCGGATGCGACGCCAAGATCAAGAAGCATCTGGGGATCACGCTGCTGCCCCAGGCGGGAGTGGCCTTGGGCATGGCTCTCACTGCTCAGAACCTGACAGATGGGACCATGGTTCGAAACGTGGTGCTCTTCTCCGTCCTGGTCTATGAGTTGGTCGGCCCCACCCTCACCAAACGTGCCCTGATAGCCGCTGGGGAGATCCAGCCCGAGGGCAAGACCTCCGCCCGGACCATCAACGTGGTCAAACAGCCCGTGTCTGGTTTAGGGAAAAAGTAATAAAAAAGGCCCTGTCCCAAAAGGGCCGGACTTATAAGGAAGTATTTTATGTAGGGTACGGAGCGACTCGCT
>CANPNN010000010.1 GCA_947575475.1 uncultured Pseudoflavonifractor sp. | reverse complement strand
TGACCAAGGGCACCAATGAGCCCTACCGCATGATGACCTCCCGCACCGAATACCGCCTTCTCCAGCGGCAGGACAACGCCGACAAAAGGCTCGCTCCCATCGGTCACGAGGTGGGCCTTGTGAGCGATGAGGACTATCAGAAGGTGCTGGACAAATACGCCGCCGTTGAGGCCGAGATCAGTCGGCTGGAAAAAACGGGCTGCCCCGGTGGACGCCTGGCGGACCTTCTCCGCCGCCCGGAGAATACCTATGAGAGCATAGCGGAGCTGGACCCTGACCGCCCTGAGTTGCCCCCAGCCGTTACTGAGGCGGCGGAGATCGAGATCAAGTACGCCGGGTACATCCGGCGGCAGGAGCGGCAGGTCCACGAGATGAAGAAGCTGGAAGTCCGCCCCTTGCCCCCGGACCTGGACTACCTGAGCATGCAAGGCCTTCGCCTGGAAGCCCGGCAAAAACTGGATAAGATACGCCCGGAAAACCTGGGCCAGGCCAGTCGGGTCTCCGGGGTCAGCCCTGCCGATGTGGCGGCGTTAATGGTGTATTTGGAAAAGGGAAAGCCATAAAAAGCCATGATTGTACCAAAGGGAAAGGAGAGAAGGCAAAATGAATGTGCATTATTTTCAGAGATACCATGGCAAAGAAAATATGGCAACCGCTAATACACTTTTACTTCTGTCCCGATTATATTCTTATTCGCCAGATAAATTTTTTCGCTTTTTACAAGAAATTGACTGCGTAGAAGGGGAGGAGAAATTAAAAATTCAATTTTGGAATCAGGAGAAAGACCCTACGAGCATACCGGACGCTATAATTAGACAAGAAAGCTTTAAAATTACAATCGAAACAAAGCTTTCTGCTGAAGGAAAATTTAATTTAAGCCAACTGAAGCACCACTTAGATGCGTTTGGTAATGAAACATGTAAATGTTTGTTAACAATAGCTCCTGCGCCTATGCCAGAAATGAATCGTACTGATTTTGAAGAAATTCTTCGGTTGAAAAATGAGGAAAATAGGCGAAACGGCATTACGAATGTTCGACATATCAATACTACATTTGAACAGATAATTACAAAAGTTCAAGCTGTGCTTGATATTCGGGATTATGACCTGAAAGATATTTTGGAGGATTATAAAGACTACTGTGATCACGATAATTTGATTCCGGGTGATTGGAAGCGGATGCGGGTGCAATTGGTAGGGTGAACGCTTGACATAAACAAACAGCTGAAATTATATTATGACAATATGGATCGGGGATTTCGCGGCCATACTTATCTTGGCCTCTATAAGGATAAAGCCGTCCGGGCAATTGGGAAAATTTCGGCAATTATTAGCGTTGATACCATTGGAGGTAACGGTGTTATCAAGCGGAAAAGGGTATCAGCGGCAAAGAGATTACTGACGAAATTAAGCAGCGAATTGAAATAGCGATTGAGGACTCCAAAAAACATGGTTGGGACGGCGGTATCCATACACGATATTTCCTGGTCGACGAATTTTATGAAACCGAATTTAGGAAAAATTCTCCATACCCGCCAAGAGGATCAAGGGTATTTGACCTTACAGAAGTTCTCAATTTGGAAGGGATCAAAAAATTACCAGATACAAAAGAAATTGCGAATCTTTTAAGAGGGAAGACATGGGAGAATGATTGATTTATATATTTTTTAAGAGAAGAGGAGATCCCATGACAAAACCCAAGATCGTTCTCGGCCTGTCCGGCGGGGTGGATTCCGCCGTGGCGGCCCGGCTTTTGCAGGAGGACTACACCGTCATCGCCCTCTACCTCTCCGTAGGGCCCGAGGCCGCTGGGGAGGCCGACGCCCGCCGGGTGGCGGAGGAGCTGGGTATTGAATTTCACGTGATGGATATCACCCAGGCCCTGGAGGAGCATGTGAAGGCCCCCTTCGCCGCCGACTACCTCTCGGGGCGGACGCCCCTGCCCTGCGCCCGGTGCAACCCCCTGGTGAAATTCCCCTCCCTGCTCTCCCTGGCCCGGGAGAGGGGGGCGGAGCTGGTGTCCATGGGCCACTACGCCCGGACGGCCCCGGGCGAGAGAGGCCGGACCCTCCTTCTCCGGGGAAGGCCCGCCAACGACCAGTCCTATCTGCTCTCCCGCCTGCCCCAGGAGATCTTGCAAAGGACTCTGTTCCCCCTTGGAGAGTATGACAAACGGGAGGTCCGGGAGATGGCCCGGGCCTTCGGCATCCCTGTGGCGGAGAAGCCGGACAGCATGGAGATCTGCTTTATCCCCGGCGACGATTACGGCCAGTGGCTGGAGGACCGAGGCCAGGGCTGCCCCCCAGGGGACTTTATCGCCCCCGATGGCACAGTGCTGGGCCGTCACAAGGGTATCCACCGCTACACCCTGGGCCAGGGCCGGGGGCTGGGGGTGTCGGGGCCCCACCGCTACTATGTATCGGCCATCGACCCGGAAACGAATACGGTCACCCTCTCCGACGGCTCCGACCTCTTTCGGGAGGAGATATTCTGCAGGGAACCCAACTGGATCGCCATAGAGGGCCTGGAGGGCTCCCGGGAGGTGACCGCCCGGTTCCGCCACTCCAAGTCGGAGGTCCCCTGCACCCTTATTCCCCAGGAAAAGGGCGTTCTGGTCCAGGCCCACGCCCCCGTCCGGGCTCCCACCCCGGGACAGCTGGCGGTGTTTTACGAGGGAGACGTTGTTGTAGGAAGCGCGTGGATCAGTTAAAATGAAACATTAAAAAGCAAAAGGCTAAAAGCGATTTGACTGGAGTCCGCCGAAGGCGGTCCATTCAAACAGTCCGGCTCTGCCGGACGCCTCGCTCTTAGCCTTTTGGTTTTGGTTTTTTACTTTTCCAGCTCCTCTTCCCGGCGCTTCAGAATTTTGGGGAAGCGGCGGGCAAACATGATCCCCGTAGTGGCGGCGGCCAGGATGTCGGCCACCGGTTCGGCCAGCCACACGGCGAAAACCTTGTCCGCCAGGAACTGGGGCAGGATGAAAATCAGGGGGATCAGCAGGATGATCTTCCGGAGCAGAGCCAGAAACAGGGAGATCTTGGCCTGCCCCAGGGCCACGAAGGTCTGCTGGCAGGAGGACTGGATGCCGAACATAAAGATGCCGGCAAAGTAGACCCGCAGGGTCCGCCGGGCCACATCCACCAGCTCAGGCTTGTTGTTGAAGACGGCGATAAACATGTCGGGAAACAGCTCCACCAGGGCCCAGACGACCACCGTGCAGGCAACACAGCTCACCAGGAGAAGGCGAAAGGCTTTTTTTACCCGCTCAAAGTTCCCCGCCCCATAGTTAAAGCCGACGATGGGCTGAGCCCCCTGGGCCAGGCCGTGGAGGGGCATAGTGCTCACCTGCATCACCGAGGAGGCGATGGTCATGGCCCCCACGTATAAGTCTCCGCCGTAGTTTCGCAGAGAGGAATTGAAGGAAATACTCACCAGGCTCTCGGTGGACTGCATGATAAAGGGGGACACCCCGATGGCCACCACAGGAAGAAGTACCGAGGCCTTCAGACGCAGGTGCCTTACCCGCAGCTTCAGCAGGGTCCGCCTCCCCAACAGGAAGGCCACCACCCACACCGCCGACACGGTCTGGGACAGGATGGTGGCCAGGGCCGCCCCCCGCACCCCCATACGGAGACCGAAAATGAAAATGGGGTCCAGGATGATGTTGCACACCGCCCCGATGACCACCGTCAGCATGGAGAAGGTGGCAAAGCCCTGGGTAGTGATGAAGTTATTAAGTCCCAGAGAGAACAGCACCGATACCGTGCCCCACAGGTACACCGACAGATAGCCGCTGGCATAGGGGAGGGTATTCTCACTGGCCCCAAACAGCAAAAGCAGGGGGTCCCGAAAAATCTGGAACAGAGCGGTGGCGGCCAGGGCCATCACCAGCAGCAGAGCGGTGCAGCCACCCAAAATGGCCTCCGCCCCGTCAATGTCCTTCTCTCCCATGCGGATGGCGGCCCGGGAGCCGCCCCCCACCCCCGCCAGTGCGGACAGGGCGGAGATAAAGATGATGATGGGGAAGCAGATCCCCAGCCCCGTCAGGGCCAGGTCCCCCACCTCCTCCATGTGGCCGATATACATCCGGTCCACAATGTTATAAAGGGCGTTGATGAGCTGGGCCACCACGGCGGGGATGGCCAGCTTCAGCATCAGCCGTCCCACCGGGGCAACACCCAGCGCGTTTTTATCCTCCATCAGGCATGTTCCTCCCCTTCCAGAAAATAGGTGGCCTCCATATCCGCCACACTGAGAGCAAAGGCCAGCGGGTATCTCTCCATGGCCTGACCCACCAGACGCTTATCCTCATCCCCGGAAAAGCCCATGTGCCAGCGGATGGCCATGGCCTCCTCCCGTTTCAGCTTCATGAAGCCGGAGATGATGTAGACGGATTTTTCCCCATGACCATAGGGCAGGGGGTCCTCAAAGAAGTAGGTGGGCACCTTCTCCCAGGCCCCCGTGACCTCGTTCTTCACGTTTCGGGTCCCCGCCTTATAGCACCCCACCTTACAGAGATCATGGAGCAGAGCGGCAATGGCGACGCTCTCGGGGGAGACCTCCAGCCCGTAGAGCTCTTGGACCCGTTCCCGGGCCAGGTAGTCCTTAAGACAGTGGTAGACGTTGAGGCTGTGGTCACACAGCCCTCCGGCATAGGCCCCGTGGTACCGGGCCGAGGCAGGGCAGGTAAAGAAATCGGACTTGTTTTCCAGGTAATCCAGAAGGGTGTCGGCGCCCTCCCGGTGGATATTTTCCCGAAAGATCTCCATAAATTCTTCTTTTCCGCTCATAGGTTCCTCCCTGGGGCAATATAAGTGGGGTCGATCAAAAGTAGAAGGGGCGCAGGTTCGCCCTGTGTATAAAAAAAGCAGCACCTAACGGTAGGTACTGCTTTTTGGAGCGGGCAACGAGGCTCGAACTCGCTACCTCCACCTTGGCAAGGTGGCGCTCTACCAGATGAGCTATGCCCGCATATAGCCTGAGACAATTCTCGCTCAGGCGTTTGGTGGACGATACAGGACTTGAACCTGTGACCTCCCGCACGTCAAGCGGATGCTCATACCAGCTGAGCTAATCGTCCGAAAAGGCAAGAGTTATTATACCCAAATATCCCGCCCTTGTCAACTCTTTTTTCATCTGTGGCCTTTTTTTCATTTTTGCATAGAATAGAGGGAAAAGAGCAAAGGAGGAATCCCTATGAACGAGACCCCTACCGCCGCCTTGGATCAGGCCGCTTTTCAACGGGTCTGGCAGCGGGTAATGCCCCAGGACCGGGCGGATTGTCCCTTCACTTTGGAAGAACCCGGCCTGGCCCCTGCCGCAGCTCCCCAGCCGTTGGTCCGTACCGCCCTGGCTCCCGCCCCGGTCCAGGCTCCTCCGCCCCGGAGCGTACCCTGTCTGGGAGAGGCCAGCGCAGGAGAACTGCCCGCCTTGGAGGAGCGGATGACCCAGGCGGCTCAGGCGCAGCGGACCTATCGGACGCTGGCACGGCGGACAGGACGGCGCGGAACCCTTTCCTCCCTTGCCGCCGAAAAGGAACGGCAGGTCCGGCGGTTGAAGGCCGTCTATTTCCTTATCTCCGGGCAGCGCTATGCTCCCGTCCCAGAGGTAGTCCCTCTGCCCAAAAATAGCGCGTCCGCCCTCCGGGAGCAGTTCCGATGGGAGCAAATGGAGGCGGCGGCCCTGATGGACGCCGCGCAGGTCGCCGCCGATCCCTGCCTGGGACAGCTCTACCGGGAGCTGGCGGAGGAAAACCGGAGGCACGCCGACCTTCTCCGCAGACAATTGGAGGGAGTTTAATATAAAACGGATGGTATTTTTCAGAGTAAGAAATACCATCCGTTTTTACATATTTATATTATCCGTCTCTTATCCGCCCGGGGTCCCCGGGACGCCGGACATGACCCGGCGGGGCAGGGCCGAATTGGCCGGGGTCCACAGGCATCCCTTCCGGATATTTTTTCGTCCGGTATAGCACCATCCGTCCCATAGAGCGCATATCCGCCTTGGCCGGGCCAGCTCTGTCCTCCACCGCATCCGGGAGCCGTCGGGTGCCGTCAGGGTCACCGCCACCGCCACCGGCTTCTCCCCCTCAGAGACTGTGATAGGAAGACTGATCCGTTCCCCTTCCTTCAGCCAGCGGGGGCTGCCGCTCTCCAGCCGCACCCCGTCCACCTCCCAGCTCAAGGTCCCGAAAAATTCCCCCTCCAGGCCGGTCAGCGTGGCGGTCAAATCGGCTTTGCCGCCGGTCCACAAAGGGGCTTGGGCGGTGATCTTTACCTCCATATCCTGAATAGCCTTGGCCCACTCCTCCTCCCGCTGCGCCCGGCAGGCAAACCCATACTCCAACAGCATTCCGCTCTCCTGCATCCGGGCACTGTAACTAGTCGTGTTCATCACCACGGAGATGATCCGCCGTCCGTCCCGCTGGGCAGTCCCCGTAAAGCAGTACCCCGCGCCGTCGGTGGTCCCTGTCTTCAGGCCGTCGATCCCTTCGCAGGAGCCACCGGTAAGTAAGGTGTTGGTGGAGTGAAAGGTCCTTCCCTGAAACTGTGTACTGGGAAGGGAAGTATACTCCAGGATCTGGGGGTGATCCATAATGATCTGTTTTGCGATGTAAGCCATGGCCCGGGGCGTGACCGCATTTCCATTGTCCTGAAAGCCACAGGCATCGGAAAAATGGGCCTGGATCCCCCACTGTGCCGCCCTGTCATTCATCCGCTGGACAAAAGCCCCCTCGTCTCCGCCGCCGATATGCTCAGCCAGAACAATGACCGAACCGTTGCAGGATTCCGTGACGATAAGACGAATAAGGTCATCCACCCGATATTCTTCCCCCGTCCGCAGCCGCTCCACCCCCGAAAAGTCCGGGTCATTGGAGATCCCGACAGCATATCGGCTGGCGGTGACATAGCCGTCCAGGGACAGGTTTCCGGCGGCGATCTCCTCAAAAACCAGATACAGGCTCATAAGCTTGGTCATGCTGGCGATGGGACGGGCCACATCGGCGTTTTTTTCATAGTAGACCTCATCGGTCTCAAAATCCACCACGATGGCCCCTGTCCCGTCGACCGAAGGAGCGGCTTGGGCCGCAGACGTCATGCCTGCCAGCACGATCCCCGCCAACAGCAGACCGGCCAGCCGGCGGATCTTTTTCTTGCGGCACTGCCCCATTTTCGCCCCTCCCAAAACTTCTTTGGGGAAATTATACGCCTTTTTATTTCCTGTTTCAAGGAAAAAACGAGCTTTTCCCTCTCTTTTCGTCCCCACGCAAAAAGGGCCCCGGAGCATGAACGCTCCGGGGCCCTTTTCCTTTTTACTTCAGCCGGCCTCCGCCGCCACAAGCCTGCCGGTGGTGGACAGATCTGTGGCTGACGGTTCCACATAGATCACGGCATTTTCTGTCAGTCCCACCGCCGCCAAGGCCTCGTCACAGACGCCGGGAGTCTCCGCCCCCAGGACATACACCCGGTCGGCATACTGGCCCAGCAGGGCGGCGGTCTGTCCGGAGAGGGCGCTGGTCCCGTCCAGCTCAGAGGCTGCCACCGCCACAGAGAGAAGGACGTTTTTCTCCTTCAGCGCCTCCTGGATCTCCCGGTAGAAAAGGTCTATCGCAGCGGTCAAGTTGGCAGGGTCGTATGCCTCCCCCACCTTAATATACTCCAAATGGCCCGTGGTGGGCCAGCCGGAGTTATCCAGCAAGATCTCGTCAAACCCCATATCCGCAAGTTCCACGCAGACCCCGGTCACATACTGTCGGGCCTCCTGGACCGTGGGGTTCATCCATCGGGTGTCATCCCCGTCCCTCCAGTTGTAGCCGCTGTTGGTCTTTACCGCCAGAGAATTGTCCATTTTGGGCGTCAGGTTATCCTTAAAGCAGGATACCCGGGCAATGGTGTACAGTTCGGAACCGGTAATGGCCAAAATCTGTCCGTTCAAAGCCGGTTCGGCGGCAGAGGTCCCGGCAGAGATCGCCCGGGGCAGGACGGACACATATCCAAGAGAGCCGTCATTGGCCTTCATGTTAAGCAGGGCCGCATTCCCCCCAGCCGCAGCCACCAGCCGTTGGGCGCTTCCCTCGGTCACCGCCGCCCGGAACAGGGACACAGGGGCCACGGCGGGGACCTCCCCCAAAACCGGCGTAGGTTCAGGGGTGGGGGTCGCGGCAGGTTCCGGCGTCACGATGACCAGAGGCTGGTTCTGGGTGGGAGGGGGCGGTTCGGCTGACTCCTGCTGCAAAAAGGGCAATTCCAGATGGGCCTGCCCGTCGTCGGTATAGACCATATACCTTTGAAGGAAGAAGAAGGCGGCTACCGCCAAAAGCAGGACCACCAGCAGGATCACGATCAAAACTGTCAGGGCCGTCTGCAGCTTGGTACGGCCCCGATAGGTATCGTACCCATAGGACGTCCTCATACTCTTCTCCCTCCTTTCCCGTTTTCTCGGGCACAAACTCCCGGAGGGATGGCCGCGTCCCTCCGGGTGATCGGGTATGTCCGGTCTTTTTACTCTTCTCCGTTGCTCAGCGCCCTGTCCAAAAGCTCCAGAGCATGGGCGATCTGCTCCCGCTCCTCCGGCTTCAGGGTATCCAAAAGGCCGCCGAAATACTCGTTGACTCCTGCTTTTGCCTTATTTCGAACCTCAATATACCTGTCCGTTGCCTCCACATAGATGACCCGGTGGTCCAGGTCGGAGCGGGTACGCCGGACAAGCTCCAGACGCTCCAGACGGTCCACGATACCCGAAATGGTGGAGTTGGCAGAACCCATCTTCTCCGCCAGCTTGCTGATGGGCATGGGGCCTTCCGCTCCAAGAACGCTGAGGGCCAGGGCCTGGGGGAAGGTGAGGTTTACTTTCCCAAAATGTTTCCGAAACTGCTGAGAAAGGTGCTGGCTTACCTGAATATAATTCATCAAGATCCGATCCATGTCGTACTCCTTTTCTTTCGCGGATTCATTTTGTTCTGTCACTCCGCTGAAGGGAGCATATCCCAAAATTCCATTTTCGTCAAGAACTCTCCGCAAAAATTCACAATTCTTTCAAAAAGTGGCGGGAATCCTCAACCTACCGCCGGAGTCTGCATCCGCTGGAGCATCACCGCCAAAGCGGCCCGGTTTGCGACCCCCTGAGGCACCAGGGCGCCCAGGTCGTTTCCCTGAAGGATCCCCAATCCCACCGCGTGGCGCACTGCATCCTGGGCCCAGTCGGAAACGGTCTCCGCGTCCTTGAAAAGGCCCAGAGCCCCTGCGGCAAGCGGCTCCCCCTTGTAGGCGGCGTACCGGTACAGGAAGCAGGCAAGCTGTTCCCGGGTCACCGGATCCCGGCCTCCGAAGGTGCCGTCGGCATAGCCGGAGGCCACCCCCGTCCCCTTGGCCCAAGCGGCCTGGACCCCATACCAGTCCTCCTCCGCATCAGGAAAAGGCTCCTCCACCGACGCTTCAGGCGAGCCTTCCAGCCGCCAAAGGACCGTGATGACTGTGGCCCGGGTCACCGGCTCGTAGGGACCGAACACCCCTCCCTCCAGGCCGGTCATAATACCCTCCTCGGTCAAGACGTCCACCGCGTCTACAAACCATTCATCCCCGGCAATATCAGGATAACTCACGCCGGCCCGGGCCGGGAGGGGCAGCAGGCACAGGGCACACAACAGGGCGATCCATCTCTTTTTCATGGGGCCACCTCATTTCCAGGGTTCTTTCTGAGTGCGATCATAACAGAAAATTTTTACGATTGTTTGAAGTTGGGAAAGTTTTTACAGGATAGGCGTCAAGTTCTCGCCATCCCACCGCAGCAGCTTCGCCGTCATGGCCTCCAGCCGGAAGCGGCCGTCCTCCGGCCCCTCCAAAACCATGGAATGCTCTCCGGCGTTGACCGCCGCGATCACCGTCTCCCCCGCCCAGGTCCGGGCAAAGGAAAAGGCGCGGCCCCGGCAGGTGAGCCATTCCAGGCTCCCCTTTCGAAGGGGTAGCAGCTCCTTGCGCGCCCGTCCCAAAGCGGTGAACCAGCTCAGCAGCTCCCGGTCCTCCGCCCCCCAGGGGAAGGTACGGCGGTTGAAGGGATCCTCAAAGCCCTCCATGCCGGCCTCGTCCCCATAATAGACCGTGGGTGAGCCGGGAAGAGCATACAGCAGCAAACTGCCCAGCTTGAGCCTTGCCACCGCCAAAGCCCTCTGGTCATGGCTTAACCGGTGGGCGCAGCGCCAATCCCGGGACGTGTCCCCCTTCCGGTCGCTGCCCTCCCCTAAAAGAGTGAGGATACGGGGGGTATCATGAGTCCCCAGAGAGTTCATCCCAGAGTGGAAAGCCCAGTGGGGATAATTCTGCCGCTGTCTTTCGACGGTCTCCCGGAACCAGCTGCCGTCCTCCCCCAAAAGGAAGCCCAGGATCCCGTTGCGCACAGGGTAGTTCATCACGCCGTCACAGTGTCCGCCCAGGACGTGCTTTCGCCGGACCGAGTAGGCGATCTTATTGGACGCGTCCTCCCAGACCTCGCCGATAATGACCGCGTCGGGCTTCTCCGCCCGGGCGGCCTGGTGAATGGCATGGACCACAAAATCGGGCAGCTCGTCGGCCACGTCCAGCCGCCAGCCGTCAGCCCCCGCCCGGAGCCAGGAGCGGATGATCCCATTTTCTCCGGTGATATATTCCAGCCACCCTCTGCTCTCTTTGTTGGTGGTGGGCAGGGAATAGATCCCCCACCAGGAGGTATATTGGTGGGGCCAATTCTGGAAGCAAAACCAGTCGGCATAGGGGGAATCGTGGCTCTGGGCCGCTCCCAGGCCGGAATAGAAGCCGTCGCCGTTAAAGTATTTGGAGACAAAGCCCGTATGGTTGAACACTCCGTCCAGCATCACATGGATCCCCAGTTGGTGGGCCTTTTTACATAGACGGGTAAAATCCTCTTTTGTTCCCAACATAGGGTCGATCTTTTCATAATCTGAGGCGCCGTAGCGGTGATTTTCCGGCCCCTCGAAGATGGGACAGAGATAGATGGTCTCCACCCCCAGGCTCTGAAGGTAGGGCAGTTTTTCCTCGATGCCGGGAAGGCTGCCGCCAAAAAAATCCCGGTTCCGGATCTCCCCATGTTCGTCGGGGAGATAGACCGGGTCCTCCCCCCAGTCCTGGTGGACCCACCGGCCTCCCACCATTCCGGCGGGATCGGGGACAGTCAGCCGGCAAAAGCGGTCGGGAAAGATCTGGTAGGTGACCCCCTCCCCAAACCAGGATGGCACGCTCTCCGCTCCATCATAGACGGTGAGCTGGTATTCCCCAGTCTCCTCCACGCTGCCGTCAAAGCGCTCCAGGCGAAGGGTATACCAGATAAGGCCCACGTAATCCCCCAGCTCCAAGGTGGCGGAAAACAGGTCCCGATCTCCGTCCAGCCCCGCCCAGGGAAGCTCCAGTTCGGTCACAGTATCCCCGGCAAACTCCCACCGGGCTGTGAGGATCCCCCGTTTGAACGCCTCCTGCCGCCTGGGACGGAGGGTAAAGCGGACCCCGATCCCCGAGGGGACCGCGCCGTAGGGAGATTTGTATTTCAGGTCCGAGGGGTCGAACCAAAACTGTGTTTCGGATGTCTGCAAGGGTATCCCTCTTTCTGCTTGGGGATTCCGGCTCCCCCCCGGGGAAAGCCGTTTACCTGATCATGGTATTTTCCACCACCGGGGCGGAGATCGTATCCTTGGAGGAGAAATAGTATTCCAGGATCTCCGCCGCGATCCCTGCCACCAGGGATCCTGAGCCGCCCCGCTCCACCACGATGGAAAGGGCGATCTCCGGATCGTCATAAGGGGCGAAGGCCACCAGGATGGCGTTGGCCTCACTGTCCCGCGCCACCTGGGCCGTACCGGTCTTAACGCCCACCTTGACTCCCAGATCCTGAAAATAGGAGGCCACCGAGCCCTCTGAGCCCACCATGCCCATACCCTTCTTCACCGCTTCGATGTTGGCCTCATCCAGGCCGAGTTGGTCCCGGATCTCAGGCTCATACTCGCTGACTATCTGGGAAAAATCACTGGATTTCACCGTCTTCAAAAGGTGAGCCCTGTAGTGGTCCCCCCCATTGACCAGGGTGGCTACATAGTTGGCAAGCTGGATGGGGGTCACCTGGGTGTTTCCCTGGCCGATGGCGGCATACATCGTCTCTCCCTCATACCAGGTCTGGTTGTGGCGCTTGCTGGATTCGGGGCCGGCCACCTCCCCTTCCGCCTCATAAAGTTCCAGTCCCGTGGTCCGGCCCAGACCGAACCGGGCGGCATACTCGTCCAGCTTTTCAATGCCCAGGCGCAGGCCCGTCTCATAAAAATAGATGTTGCAGGAATCCCGGATGGCCTCGGACACGTTGACATAGCCGTGGGTCCGGCCATACTGGCGGTAGACCCAGCACTGGGGCTGGTCCTCAATGCGCTCATAATGCTTATAGCGGCCCGTATCCTCGATCTTTTCGGTCCGGGTGATGACCCCCTCCTCCAGGGCGCCTGCCGCCACCGCCATCTTAAAGGTGGAGCCCGGCGCATAGAGCCCTTGCAGGGCCTTGTTGTGAAGCGGCTCCAGAGGATCGTAGAGAAGTTCGTTATATTTCGAGTAGTACTCCGCCGGATCGTAGCTGGGAAAAGAAGCCGAGGCCAGCACGCCTCCCGTCATGTCCATCACCACACAAGCGGCTTTCTGGCTCTCTGCGGTCATGCCGGGGACATGGCGGCGGAGGGATTCCTCCACCACCTCCTGAAGCTTGATATCCACTGTCAGCATGGGGTTGTTTCCGGGCTTAGGGGTTTGCGGCTCGCCGGTCTCCGGGTCGATGTGCCAGCTTTCACTAACGATCTTGCCCGACTGGTTATATTCCACATCCTTTACCCCGGATGTGCCCCGCAGGACCTCCTCAAAGGCCTGCTCCACCCCGTCCTTCCCCACGATATCGTTCATGGAGTAGTCTTTTTCCTGATAGTATTCCCACTCCTCCTGATAGATGGAGCCGACCTGCCCCAAAAGGTGGGCGGCATACTTGGTATTGTACTCCCGGACGGTGGCCGTGTCGATCTTTACCCCGGTGAGCCGCCGTTCCTTGACCACCGTGATAAACGCAATGTCCACATCCTGGGCAAACACATAACTGCTGTAGGAGATATCCCGGGACCGGAGAGCCAGCTCGCACAAAACGCCCACCAGCTCCCGCCCCTCCTTCTGCCCTACGCTCTCATCCACCTCGAACCAGGTCCGCAGGGCCGTGACAAGCTCGGCGGCGGAGGGATCCTCGGGCAGGTCCTTCAGCTTCAGGGAAGCCACCAGCCTGGCCAGCTGGGTATCCCTGCGTTTCTCGCCGCCCTCCTCGTCCACCGTCACCACCGCAAAGGGGCTTTCTACAGTATATTGGAAGGGCAGCTCCCGGGTGACGGGCAGAGTATCGTTCCACTCCACTCCCTGCTCCCGGCAGACCTTCAAAAGGGCCAGCACCGTCTCGTTCCGCTCCTTGGGCGTACCCATCATCTTTGTGTCCAACGTCACCTGATAGGTGGCCCGGTTGGACACCAGGACCCGGCCATAACGGTCCAGGATCTCTCCCCGGGCAGCCTGGACCGTCTCGGTATCCGCGATCTTCCGGGTGGACTGCTCCAGATAATAGCTGCCATGCACCACCTGCAAGTCAAAAAGCACCCACAGCAGCAGGGCAAAAGTCACCGCCAGCATGACCAGCATGGCCCGGGAGCGCAAATGAAACCGTTTTCTGTCCATTTCCCGCCCCCCTTACAGCACTGTAGCCTTGGGCACCCGGCGGAAGACCCACCGGAAAATCAAATACACCAGAGGGACAAAGCAAATACTCCACAGGATCTCCCTGCCCGCCAGCTCCAGCATCGCCCTCAGCGGAGCCGTCCCCATCAGCAGCCGCACAGCGACGCGAAGGGCGTCCATGGCCACCAGGGCCAGCGCCGAACAGAGAAAGCACCCGATCAGGTCTTGCCGCAGCACATACTGGGCCAGAAGTCCCGCCCCCAGCCCCAGCAGGGCCATGACAAAGATCATCGCTCCAGGCGCCCCGGGGTCCATCGCGTCAAAGAGAAGTCCCACCGCCAGCCCAAAGCCGGCGCCGGCGGTCGCTCCCTCCAGCGTAGCTACCGCCACGGCGCACAGGGGCAGCAGCATGGGCTTCACGCCAAAAAGAGGATAGCGGCTCAAAAGATAGGCCTCCAAAAACCAGACCGGCAGAAGGGCCAGGGCGTAAGCCAGCCATTTTATAGTGAAATCTTTGGTGGTCACCCCGGGTCCCTCCTCTCACTCCACCACGTCAAAGTCCTTGATCACGAACACCTGCTCCAGCGCTTCCAGATCTGCGGCTGGAGCCAGGACCGCATAGTCGCTCATACCGCCCTCGTCAGAGCGGACCTGCTCCACATATCCCACCAGGATCCCGGAGGGATAGACGGCCGTTCCTCCCGACATAAGTCCCGAAGTCAAAACAGGGTCCCCCGCCAATAGCTGGGTCCCCTCGGGAAGGTAGCTCAGCTTCAGCTTCCCCTGGCCCATCAGGGCAAAATCCCCCTCCACTATGGCGGCGCCGTCGGTCCGGGCGATCAACCCGCCCATCTCCAGATCCACATCCACCACAGTGATGAGGCTGGACCAGTTCAGCCCCACCTCGGAGATCACTCCCACCAGATTGCCGTATTGGTCGATGACGCAGTCTCCCGGGTCCACCCCGGCGGCGGAGCCCTTGCTGATGGTCAGGGTGGAAGCCCAGTTGGAGCTTCCCCGGGCGGTGACGGTAGCGGGCTCGGTGTGAAGCTCGGTGTGCTTCTGCTGGAAGCCCAGCAGGTCCCGCAGCCGCTCATTCTCCCGGCTGGCGGCCTCTCCCTCCCGGGCCTCGGCCCGGAGCTGGGCGTTCTCCTGCCGGAGCTCCTCCAGCTCCTGCTCCATCTGCTCCCGCTCAAAGGCGTCGGAATAGAGGCCCTCCGTCCACTCCACCAGGCTGTGGATCCCGTTGCGAAAGGGGGTGGATACCACCCCCGCCAGGTTGGCAAAGGGATTGGCAATGCCGCCGAAGGTAAAGGACAGCACTGCGGCGATCAAAGATAAAAGGAGGGCAATGATAAGGATCAGTATTCCATTTTGTTTGAGAAAATCTTTCAACCTATTCTCTCCCCACGGTCAAACCGGTTTTTTACATGAAAGGCAAGTGATCCCAAACTGCTTCAACACCTGCCCCAGCAGGCATACCGGAAGGCCCATCACATTGAAATAGTCTCCCCGGATACCCTCCACCAAAAGAGAGCCAAAGCCTTGGATCCCATAGGCTCCCGCCTTGTCCATAGGCTCTCCGGTGGCAACGTAGGCGGCGATCTCCTCCCCGGCCAGGGGCCGGAAGGTCACCTCGGTCCGCTCACTGCGGGTGACCGCCTGGCTCCCCCGGCAGACGGTAAAGCCGGTATAGACCTCATGGGTCCGGCCGGCCAGCTCCCCCAGCATCCGCCGGGCGTCCGCCTCATGGACTGGTTTCCCCAGGATCTCCCCGTTCCATACCACCACGGTATCGGCGGCAATGACCACAGTCTCCGGTCCCACCTGGGCCGCCACCGCCCCGGCCTTTTCGGCGGAGATGGCCTCCACCAGCTCGTCCGGCGGCAGGGAACGGTCCATGTGCTCATCAATATCCGGGGTGATGATGCGAAAATCAAGTCCCATCTGTCCCAGCAGCTCCCTGCGGCGGGGGGACTGGGACGCCAAGACCACGTCCATCTCAGCCTCTCCCCGTGGATCCGAATCCGCCCGTCCCCCGCTCCGTCTCGTCCAGCTCCTCCACAACGCTGACCCGGGCCTGGGTAACGGGCATGATGACAAGCTGGGCCACCCGCTCGCCAGGCTCTATGGTATAGTCCTCTTTGGAGGAGTTGAGAAGGCCCACCACGATCTCCCCCCGGTAGTCGCTGTCAATGACCCCCACACAGTTGGCGGGCGCCAGGCCGTGCTTGATGGCAAGGCCCGACCGGGCGTAGACCAGGGCCACCCACTCCGGCCCCGGCAGGGCGATGGCAAGGCCCGTGGGGATCATGCCCCGCTCCCCGGCGGGGATCGTGACCGCTTCGTCAATACAGGCCCGCAGGTCCATCCCGGCAGAGCCAGGGGTGGCGTAGGCGGGAAAGGGGATCTCTTTCCCCAGCTTGGGTGAGAGGGCCTTGATTCGCAGTTCCATGCTCATATGTTATACCTCTTTTCAAACACAGCGTCATGATTGAAATGAAAGGAAACTGTATGGCGTCGGGCAAAGCCGGACCGTTTCCAAAGCAACCGCCTTCGGCGACAACAGATCAAACCGCTTTTTCCCTTTTCCTTTACTCTACTCCCCGGTAGTAAAGCCCCCTGGTAAACTCGGCGGGGGACCACTGGCTTTCCCCCCGGTACCGCTCCAAGGCCTGGGCGCATTCCCAGGGGTTTTCGGTGGTAAAGAGAAGTCTCGCGTAAGTAAGCCCTACCCGTTTCCAATCGGGCTTGTCCGCCAAAAAGAGCTTTTTGCTGTTCAGTATCTCATTCCGGCAGCCGGGGGCTTTGACCACGGGGAACCGCTCCCCCTTGCGGTCGGTGAGAATGTTGTCCCCCTCGCAGGAGCACTGGCCTGTGCGGTTTTTGATGATGCAGTTCTCCATCAACATCAGGGGCAGGCGACCATAGACCACCCCCTCCAGGGGGATGGCCTTGCTCAGATCCCGGATCTGAGCAAGCTTCAGTTCAAAGCTGGCGGTGGCCGAGGCAAAGCCCATACGCTTATATTCTTTCAGGGCCTGGGCATTGAATACAGGCAGCCCAAAATCTCCCCGGAGGGTATACCCCAGCTCCCGGGCGGAGTCGACCATGCCCAGATTGCCCACCAGGGCCTCGGTGGCCCCCAGCTCCCGGGCCTTCTCCATATCCTCCGCCAGTTTTTTCATCTCCCGGTCCCAGGCCACCCGGGGCAGGACCACCCCCAGAGCGGTCTCCCGGCTGATCTTTTTCACGCACTCCGGATGGGCGGCAAGCTCTCCGGCGGGGATATACACAATGGCGGGGGCCTGCCGCAGAAGGTCGGCGCTGACCTGTCCCGCCCTTCTCACCGAGACGGTGAGGGCGGGGGGCTGGTTGGGATTCTCGTACCGGACCCCTGGCTGGAACTGACCCACCCGGACCTGGGGAACGGTCTGCCGCTGGACAGACAGCTCCTCCAGCACCTGCCGCCGCAGGGCGTTGAGGGAGGCCAGGGGCACGTTGAGCCCCGGCTCCACCAGGGCCTTCACCCCCAGACAGCGGTAGGGGGTCCCTCCGGTGCGGGAGAGCTGTTTCTCCACCTGTTCGGCAGTCAACGGCAGGGTCTGGGCACTTTGTGGCAGGTCTCCGGCGGCGGTGACCACCCGCCCCTCGGGATCCTCCACCCCCACCCGTACCGGCTCCTGGGGGCGGACCATGGCGTAAAATTTCACATCCACCAGAGGATTTTCCTGATTCACATAGGTCTGGCGGGCCTGGGCAAACAATTCTTTCGGTTCGGGGATCTTTTCCTCCCGGACGCCGAACATCTCCGGCCCGGTCCTGTCGTCAAAATAGCCCCGGGTGAAGCCCTGGCGGGAAAACGCCTCCTCCAGGGCGCTCAGCTCCTCCGGCGTGGGCATCCGGTCCTCCCGGATGAGGGTGGAATAGATCCGGGTGATGACCGCCACATACTCGGGCCGCTTCATCCGCCCCTCCAGCT
>CANPNN010000009.1 GCA_947575475.1 uncultured Pseudoflavonifractor sp. | reverse complement strand
CTCCACGGTTCCACCCTGCTTGCGGTTTTCTTCGAAAACCGCCGCTTGTGTCCCCCTGTAACGGGAAGGCCCCGGCCCGCTCCTCGCGGGCGGCTCAGGAGTGGTACTGCCGCCGTATTCCGTAAAGCCCTTCCAGCATACAGGCCTCTCTCTGAACGGTACCGTGCGGCTTCTTCTCCATCAAAGCCATTTTAACAAGGGAAGTGTATCACTCGCCGGAAAAAAAGTCAAGTCCGCTCCGCGCTCCCGCCGTTTATTTCACCATTTTTTCCAGTTCTCCCCAGCTATGCCCCTCCACGTCCCCCCAGGTCGGGAACCGTTCCTCCATCATGGCCCATGTGATGTACCAGTACACATAGTTCACCTTCAAATGGCAGGGCAAGATCTCCTCTATGATCCTCCTCAGCTGTCCAAATCCCTCCGGGATCCCGGGCACGTCGGGAAATCGGACCTCCACCACTCCCGGCTCGGCCGTCTCGCTGACGGCGGCGTTGAGCCCGCAGCCCTTCAGATTGTCGTTGACGGCGTCCAGGGTAAAGCTGTCTCCTCCGATGCGAAGGAGGGCGGACAACGCCGCCCTCCGGGCCGGCAGGGTCCGGGCCACCGGCCGGCTTGCCAGCAGCTCCTCCACCTTCTCTAACCCCTCCCCCTCCGCCGTATCCAGCATAGCCTCCCGCTCCAGATCCTCCAGGGCCGCCGCCACCCCGTCCAGGGCCCGGCCCTCTCCCGCCAGCTCCCCGGCGGTATAGGCCCCTTGGCGGCGGTAGGGTCCCAAGGGCGCCAGCAGCTCCCACATCCGCTCCGCGTGGCTCATGTCCTCACCTCCACCCTCAGGTCCCCCAGCAGGGGCAGCTCCCCCCGCTCCACCGCTACATCCGCGGCGGGGGCGGTGATCGCACAGTTGGCCACTCCTCTGACAGAAAATACGATCTGATTCAGCCGTGCCACCAGAATATCCTCGCTCAAACGCTCCCCGGAGAAATATTCCCGGAGGGCGTTTTCCACATCCTCCCGGACCCGCTCCGGGTCCGCCCCTTCCTTTGCCGTAGCAGTGACCTCCACGTCCACCGTTTTCCCCTCAGGGGCCTTCACAGCCACCTCCACAGCGATCTCCCGCTTCTCCTCAAAGTAGGCTCTCAGCTCCTCCAACAGCTCCGCGTCGGGCAGTCCCCCCTGCCCGGCCACCACCACGTCCACCGTTCCCGTACCCCGGGGCCGGGGGATCACTGTGCAGGCCGCCACCTGGTCAAAGGACAAGGCCCCTTGCTCATAAAAGGCGGCGTTGGCTCCGTTGGGCATCCGTTTGTATGTCTCCAGCACCCGTTTCCGAAGTCCCTCGTCCTCCTCCTCGTCGGCCCCTCCCAAAAAAGCCAGGGAGTTCACGCACCGCCCGATGCCCACCGGCGGCGCAGTCATCACCAGGATACTGCCCGCCGGCACGTTTCCCGCGCTTCCCGGCTCCACCGCCTGGGCCGGGACCTCCACAGAGGTCTGTCCCGCCGGCAGGACCGCCTCCTCCACCGTTTCAAACCTGCATAGCCCCGCCGTGGCGCATACCGTCCCCGCCGGGATGACAAGATCAGCCCCGGCAGGCATATCCACCGAAAAGCGGATGGCTCCCTCCGCCCTCACCGCCTTTCTCCGCTCCAGCCCCCGCAGAGCCGCATGGCGGTCCAGCCACTCCCCCTGGGCCGTTTGGGGAAAGCACTGCCGGGACAGCCACTGGGCCTGGGTGTACAGCCCATAGACCTGGGCCGCCACAGCGTACAGCTTCACTGAGAGGTCGCTGACCGCCGAGGCCTCCGCCCCCGTCTCCCGCCGGAAGACGGCCAGCATCTCGTCATAGATCTCCTCCACCGTTTTCATTCCATTTCCCCCACCTTCACCGTCAAATGCAACTCCTCCCCCCGCCAATCCAGCCATACCGTCAGCACCGCTCCTCCCGCCTCCCGGGTCAGCTCCGTCCCCGTCACCGTCACATCCTCATCGGCAAGGGCCTCCGCCACATACTGTCCCGCCAGGGCCTCCCTCTCTCTGTCCGGGGCCCGCCCCAGCAGGTGGAGCCGGCTTCCAAGCCCGGGCAGAAAGGGAAAGCTCCCCCGGCGAACGGCGAGCTTCCAGAGCGAGCGCTCCAAAACCTCCTCCGCCCCCGAGACCTGTTGAAAGCCTCCCCGTCCGTCTGGCACATAGTCTCCTTCCCGCAAAATAAGGGCCATCAGCTCTCCCCTCCCGTCTCATCGCCATCCTCCTCCAGCGGCGGGAGGGGCGGTCCCACCGAAGTCCCGTTGACGCTGAGATTTCCCGTCACTCTCACCGCCCCCTCCGGGGAAAGCAGAATGGCCGCCCTTCCGGCGGAGATCAGCACCTCCCCGGGTCTTAGCCCCGCCTCCCCCATGACGCATCCCACCACACAGGGCCGCTCCCCCTGTTCTCCGGCCTTCAGTACCAGCACCTCGTCCCCCAGGCCCGGGACCCAGTGATAACCTCCGGGGGCAAAGACGCTCATCTCCCGCCTCTCCCCCTCCACATAGGCCCCCGCCATAGTCCCCGGCACCGTGACCGGCCCTGTAAGGGCAGAGGCCCCGCTCCGCCGCCGCCCCGTTCCGCTCAAAAACATCCCAACACTCCTCTCACCCCAAGGTCACCTTCACCCGGCAGCCCGTTTCGTCCAGTGCCGCCTCCGTCTCCAGCGCCGTCCAACTCCCCCGGAGGGCAGGTCTGGTCAGCTTTACCTCCACCCGGTCTCCCGGCTCGCAGAAATAGCTCCCCGGCACCGTCAGCTCCACCCGGTACCTCTCCTCTGCAGACCTGTCCAGCTGGAACCGCCCAGAGTACCGCATGGCCTGATAGGCGCTCCTTCCCGGCATAGTGTATACCTTCCGCCGCCGTCCCCCCTGGGCCAGGAATTCCCCATTCACCACCCGTTGAGGGGTCAGACTTCCCCGATCCTGGACCAGCACCTCCGACTCCACCCCGAACCTCTTGTCCCGGAACCGGACCGCGGTGATCCCCGTCCTGTCGTCCACCATCACCGTCTGTCCCCTCCGGTCCGGATCTACGATCAGGCTTCCCCAAACGTCGAACCGGGGCTGCACCCCATTGTGATACCGGGCAAAATCATACAGCACCTGCCACTCGCTGCTCCCCGAGCTCACCTGAAACCCCGGTGCCGGCTCCAACCGCCCTACCCGCCCCACCGGAATGGCGTAGGGCTCCACATGATCCCTCAAAATATCGGCCAGGGTGGCCGCCTGGTAATCCTGTCCCAGGGCCTCGTTATCCAGCAGCAGCGCCGCCAGCCCCCGCCCCGACAGGGACAAAACGCCCCCTGCGCCATCCCAGGAAAGCTCATACTCGTCCAGCACCCCGGTAAACCGCCGCGCCCCCTCCTCGTTCACAACGAGCCGGCAGGCGGCGTCAAAGGCAGGCTCTATCCCTCCGTCCCAGGGGCAGGCCCCCTCAAAGCTGTCACAGGGCACGCCTCCCGTCCGCCGGAGCCTCCATCCGGTAAAGGGGGGCAGGTCTATCCTCTCCCCCGCCGCCGTCAGCAGATATCCCGTCATCTCACCCGCACCCTCTCTCCCGGATAGATGAGGTTGGGATTGCGGATCTGGGGGTTCAGGGCGATGACCCCCGTCAGCTCCACGCCGTACCTCCTCGCGATACTCCACAGGTTGTCCCCCCGGACCACCGTGTGCCAGACCTCCCCTTCGGCGCCGCCTCCGGTCTCCGCGGGAAGCGGCCGCCCGGACGCGCCGCCCCCCTCCGCCTTCCGCGCATACGCCTGATACCCGTCATAGCTCTCCCAAAAGGTAAAGGTATACCGCACATAGTCCCTCCGCGGCTCCTGGCTCAAAGACAGCTCCACAAAGTAAGCGTTGCAGCCCTGCCACACGGGATGCACCAACGCCCCCGGCCCGTCACTGTAGAATACGGCGGCCAGCTTCTTGAAGGTCTCGTAGGCGTCCTCCCCCACGAACTCCCCCTCCCCCTTCATGACCCGCCGGGTAGGTCCCAGATCCTGCAGATGATACCGTCCAAAGGGCACCTTGTGGACCCCCATCTCCCGCCTGTACTCGATGGTATAGGTCCGGGGGTTGTGGGGCCAGGTGAAATCCTTATACCTCATAGGCGCCAAAGCCATCTCTTCCCCTCCTCAATAAAACACGCTCCCACCGTCATACCGCCGGGCGTCCCGCTCCACCGCCCGGTCCAGCTCCTCCACGCTCAGCCCCGCGCATTCTCCCCCAACGCTCTCCGGCAGGCTGACCGTCAGCCTTCTCCCACTCCCCTGCACAAAAGCGGTCGTCCTCTCAGCCCGCCGCAAAGCGGTCATCAGGGGAATTTCAGCCGCGCGGCCCACAATTCCTCGCCCTTGCCCCTGCCCTTCGCCCCCTGCCCTTGGGGCCTGCAGTCGTTCCGTCAGAGCACCCCGCCTATCACCCCCCGGCGGCGTAAGGTCATAAACCGCCGGGGCAAATGACCTTACGTTAGAAAAGCCCGTAGAACGGCCCAGCGGGAGGGCGCCTGCAGACCCCTTCCCCCGGTCCTTGAGAGTGGGGAGCCGGGGGAGACGAGAGTCGAAACTCTCTCCCTCTGGTGCTTTCTGATGGTCTGGGAGCCTCTTTTGCGCACAAGAGGCCCCCAGGGCCTTCCCTCCAGCAGAATGAAATTCAAACGGGATCTCCCTCTCCATGTCCTCATTCTCATCCCGCTCCTGCTCCAAGGCCTCCTCCAAAAAATTCCTCACTCCCCATCACCTCCCAATGACAAAAACCGCTCCATATCAAACCCTCGGTTCTCCCCGCAATCATTCACCGCCGCCCCGCACACCGGGCACCGGTCCTCCTCCGCCTCCGCCCGGCAGGCCGGACACAGCCGGGCAAGCTCCTCCTCCCCGTCCAGGGCCATATTCACTGCGCACCAAAGGTAGTCCCGATGGGTCATCGCCCTCGCCCGCTCCTCCGTCGGAAGAGCGCCAAAAGCCTTGAGCACACGCCACTGAAGGCGCTCATAAGGCGTGTGCTCCAGTCTTTTTTTGCCTCATCCGCCGCCTCCCCATCCCAGGGCCCCGGGTCGCACTCCCGGTCAAACTCCGCCCACAGCCCCGCAAAATGGGCGATCTGTCCCGCCGTCATCTTCTCCAGGGCCTCCGCCCCACTCTCATAGAGCGGATACCCGTCCTTCCAGAGTGCCCGGGCCAACAGGCAGGCGTTGGCGCAGAGGGCGACGTCCCCCTCCCTCTCCGCCAGCTCCTCCCCCTCCCGCCGGCACTCCAGCTCCTCCCGGGCGGACAGCAGCCGCAGTCTCAGCCCTCCGTCCAGATCTCTCCACCAGGGAAGCCCAAGCAGACCGCCCCTCACAGGGCGCTCTCCACTCGCCGGGCGGCCACGATGGTGACCTTCTCCAGCACCATGTCCCCCAGCTTTCCCGTCTCGCTGAGGCTCTCCCACTGGCACCCGGAGTAAATGATCCGCCGGTCAGGCTTACAGATGACCAGGTTAAAGTCCTCCAGGTCATGGAAATTCATGCCGCTGCGGGCGGCCTCCTCGGTGGCATAGAGCCGCGTCAGCACGATGGTGTGCTGCTTCGGCCCCGGAATGGTGGCCACCGGCTCGCTCTCCCCAAAGGCCTCCACCACCGAGCTTGACTTTGTGGTGGAGCAGGAGTACCCCTGCACCACCGCCATCTTCTTCCCGTTCAGCTCCAGATAGATATCCGCGCTGGTGGGAAACTGCGATGCGATCATATCTCTCCCTCCTCCTTGCTCTCTATCAGATGTAAGGGCCGGTGTCCCCACCGGCCCCTCTGCCGCTTAGGGATGGGCCGCGCCCTTTACGGGCAAGGCTCCGTCCCCATCAGATCCGCCCCATCTCTCACACCGTGATATGGGCCGCCACCCAGATCTGGTTGAGCCCGTGGGCCACACGGAAGCGAAACTCCACCAGACACACGGAAGGGTCGCTCTCCAGAGCGTTTACCGTCACGCCGTCATACCCGGTGATGATCTCCTTCCGGACCTTCTGCTCCAATTCCACAATGACCTGGCTGCGCACCGCCTCCCGGCCCTGGGCGGTGTTCTTGGCCCGGCTGAATTTGGCGCGCAGGGCGTTTCGCAGAGCCGGGATCACATCGTCCACCACCCGGATGGTGGTCAACTCCCGCCAGGTAGCGTCCTTCGCGTTCCCCGTCCTGGTCCGGGTGGTGATCCCCCGGACCACGCTCACCGCCCCGCCGGTCCGCTCCAGGGGGGTCACTCCCCCCAAGATCAAGCTGTCGATCTCCTTGTCGTTCCAGTCCTCCTCCAAAGCGGTAAGCCCGGAAAGCTCCGCGCCCCCCAGGGGAACCGCCGGGTCGGTCTCTCCCGCCATGGCCCCCGCTGCCGCGGCCGCGGCCCGGACCCCGCCGGGGACCAGCACCGCCCGCTCGCAGTTCAGCTCCCCCGCCCGGGCCACCAGCTCCTCCGCCGTCTCGCCCTCGGCGCCGCCCGCCACCGCCAGCCGCTCCCGGCGGTTTTCCGAGGCCCGCTTCACGCTGTCCCGCAGCCTCTGCTGCACCGTCAACTCCGTGGAGCCGCAGACCACCACGGCAATATCCTCCACCTTCTCCAACGCGGCGAATGCCGCCTCATAGCCCTCCTCATCGGCCGCCGGAACGGCGTAGGCCTTGGCCGCCCCATTTTGAAGCAGCAGCCTCACCAGCTCCGTCAGGGTCTCCCCCGCCCCAAAGGCGGCCTCGGCCTGTTCAGGGCTTGCCAGCTCATAGACCTGCCCCGCCGTCCCCTTTGGGCACACCGCCGCCGCCCCGGCGTTTCCGCCCCCAGGCCGGCCGCTGACCACCGAGGACGCGTCATATACCGAGTACACTCCCGGCCTCTGATGCTCCGTCACATTCACGCTCATACCCTCTCTCCTCTCACTTCAAAGTCCAGGAAGGCCCCGTCCTCCCTGCTCACCGCCACCGCCCAGACCCAGAATCTCGCCTGGACCGGACAGCAATACCGTCCACTTCCGCTCTGAAAGGCGGTCTCTCCCACTGTAAGCCCCACCGGGCAAAGCCCCGCCGGCCCTTTCTCTCCCAGGGCCTCCTGCAAAATGTCCAACCCCGCCTGCACCCCCTGGGCGGAGGCGGCGTACACATCCAGCCCAAAGGTCAGCTCCACCCGCTTTCCGTAAAGTTCCTCCCAGCCGCCCTTGGCCTCGTCGTACCGCTCTCCCAGATAATCCTGGAATCCCGGCGGTCCGCTCTCAAATCCCCGCAGAGACACCGCCGCCACCGGTCCCCCCGCCCGCGGCCGCCGTTCCGGCCCCCAGGCGGTCACCGCCTCCAGCCCATGCTCCCTCAAAAACCCGGCCAATGCGCCGCGCAGTTCCTGTAACCCCTTCACTCACTCTCTCCTCCCCCATGTAGGGGCGGATATCATCCGCCTACCCAGGCCCTATCCGCTCCCATCCATCTCCTCCAAAAGCCCCCACAGGTAGGCGATCCCCTCCCCCGCCGGGACCTCCCTCCACCGCAGGATATGGAAGCTCCGGCCCCTCCAGCCCAGTCTCTCTACATTCTCCAGACTCTCCTCCGCCGGTCCCAGATAGAGGTATTTCCCCCTGGGTGCCACCCCCAGAGGGGTGGGCTCCTCCCCAGCGGCCCTCTCCCGGACCGGCTGAAAAAAAGCCTTTATCTCCCTCTCCCCGCTCTCCCGCCAGAGGCTCACCCTCTGTCCGTACCGCTCCAAAATATCCTTCCATACTCTCTCATCCATCAGCCCCTCACCCCCCGGAACACGAATCCCTCATCCCGGAGCCAGGGCCTCATCACCTGCATCGCCTGCAGCCGGAGGGCCTTTCCCCTCTCTCCGCCGTCTCTCCTCCGAATGGACACCTCCCCGGCGGTAAAGCTCTCCACCTCATTCCCGGCGGCCTGCCCGCCCGCCAGGGCCATCCAGGCCGCCGCCAGCGGAAAGGCCCCGCCGCAATCCTCAGGGGTCACCCCCTCCCGCAGCAGCCCCCTCAATTCCTCTACCGCGGCGCCGCAGAGCAAAGCAAGCTCCTCCGTCTCCTCCTGCTTCCCCAGGGCCGCCGCCAATCGCAGCACTTCTTCCACACTTCCACCTCCCGCATCAAAACTCTCCCCCCAATGGGGGGAGAGTTATCACACCGTCAGCACCTTGCCGGCCTCAGGAAATACCTTGGCAAACCCGGCCACCGAGCTGATGGCCGCCCTCTCCATCTGCCGGTCGATAAGCTTATCGTACTCCACCAGCACGTCGCTGGCCTTGACCATCTCCAAGGCATACCGCTTGTCCAGCCCGATCAGCTTCCCGCTCCCCAGGGCGGAGGTCCGCAGCAGATCCGCTCCCAAAGGCGAGGTCAGCTTTCCCGTCCCCTGGAAGTTGAGTCCGGTCATGGGGTTCTGCAGCTCCTCCATCTTGAGCATCTGGAGCATCACATCCCCGCTCACCAGCAGGGTATTCATCTCGTAGGGCTCAAACTGGGCCCAGAAGTCCACCAGCTCCCCATAACTCAGCTTCCCGGCGGTACCCCCGATGGGAGCGGTGCCCACCTTCAGCTTCTGGGCGGGGTTGCCGTTTCCGTCCCCGTTCTCCAGCACATCGATGGCGTCCTCCAGCAGCTGACGGCTGATGTGTGCGCCGATCTGCCGCAATGTCACGGAAAACAGGTCCAGCTTCTGATACCGCACCGCCTCATAGGAACACACCAGCATCCGTCCCCGCTTGTGGAGCTTCACCAGATTCTCCTGGGTCTTCACCTGGGTCTGGGGAAGCTGGGCCCCCTCCTCCACCCGGCGGAGCTCCTTCCTGTCCCTGTCGGGGATAGAGGTGATGGAGCGGTAATCCATCCCGTCGATGTTGGTCACCGTGGCGGTGATAGCGCCCAGCAGGTCCGCCTCCTCCATGCCCTGGCGCACGCTGCGGGCAATGTACTCGGGGAACAGCACCGCCGCCTGGGAGGACTGGAAAAACTTCTCCACCGGGTCGCTGCCCGCCCCCCTCACCTTGATGTCGAACCGCTTGAGCTGCCGCTGAAACGCATCCAGTCCCTCCAGCGCCGTGCCCTTGTACTTCTCCGAGGGATCCTCCTTCTCCAGCACGGCGGTAAAGCTCTTCCCCGCCACGCTGTACATCCCCTTGTCCAGCTTCAGATCGTCAAAATGATAGCTCATACTCCCACTCCTCCTCACATTTTGATGGTGATGGTCCCGGCCCCGTCGTCGGCCACCACCCAGTACTCTTGGCCTCCGGCGGTCTTTTTCACGCCGCCGTTTCCGTCGGCCGCCAGCGCCACCTTGCCCACCGTCACCGAGCTGTCCCCGCAGGAGACGGCGGCAAAGCCCTCCACCTGCACACCGGCGCAGCCCGCCTTTACCGAGGTCGCCACTCCGCAAAAACACTCCCCAGCGGCGCAGGGGGCCACCGAGGAATCTCCGCCGATCTTCACCACCTGCCCCGCCTTCACGCCCTCGCCGGCATAGAAGGTGGCCACCACCTCGCCGATCCCCTCAAACGAAACCTTGTTTTTCATACTTCTCTCCTCCTTTTTTTACTCTCATAAAAGCCCCTGTCCCCATCGGCCCAAACCCCCGCCAAATGGGCGGCCTACACCAAAAACGCCCCGTCCCCGGACCTCTCCGCTCCGCCGGTCCCCGGATAGCTCAGCTGCGCCCCGCCGTCCCAGCTCTCCCGGTCCTTCCGGGAGAAGAACTCCTTCAGCGCCGCCAGCTCTCCCTCCTCCAGCTTTCCTGCCATGGACCGGATCACCTGCACGTCCAGCTCCGGCTGGTCCGCCGCCGCCCTCCGTACCACCTCGGCCCGGAGGGATGCCAGGTACCGCCGCCCCAGCTCGGCCTCCCTCTCCAGTCCCTCCAGTTCCTCCCGGGCCTTCCCGCTTCCCCTGGAAAGCTCCTTCAGCCCCGGCTCCATCCCCTTGATGACCCCGGCCCGCCGCTGGGCGGGCACCGCCACAAAGGACCACTCATAGGCGTCCTTCGCCCCCTTCAGCTCCCCCCAGCACAGCTTGCCGTTATAGGTGCGCCCCTTCACATGGTGGCAGGAGCCCATCTCCTCTCCGCACACCGAGCACACCTCCTTCTCCACCGCGCAGCCCACGCTGACCTCCTTCTTGATCCCCCCCTCGATCTGGGCGATCAGGTCGGCGTTGGCCCCGGTCCGCAGCATGTAGGCCCACCCCTTCAGATAGCAGGCCCCGTCCCCGGCCCGGGTGCGCTTTCCGTCCTCCTCCACCACCTGGGTCCTGTAGATTCGGGCCGCCTGTCCCGCCGCCGACCAGTTGTGGTCAAAGATACCGCTCCTGCCCACAAACAGGGGGGCCAGCTCCTCCAGCGTCTGCCTGGAAAACCTCTCCCCCTCCCGGTCGATCTCGTTGTCGCACAGCCGCAGCTGGAAGGTATACACCTCCCCCGCCGTCAGCTCCTTCCTCGCCAGGGCATTGATCAGCTTCAGATCCTCCTCCCGGACCTCACCGCCGCCCCCCACGTTGGCCTCTTTCAAAATCTCCATCTCAGCTCTCCTTCCTTTCCTCCCGCAGCGCTTCCGCCTGCTCGTGATACAGCTCCGCCCGCGCTTCCTCCACCAGATCCTGCAAGTTGATATCCTCCCACTCCACCCGGGCCTTCCCGGCATATCCGTGGAGCCGCAGCCACATCCGGCAGATCCGCTCCACCACAGGGGTCAGCGTCCGGCGGATGGCAGTGACCTCGCTGGTCAGCATATCGGCCTGCTGGGCGCTCATCCGCTCGGTGGCCGACCAGGAAAGCCCCAGCATAAAGGGGGGTATGCCCGTCTTGGCCACCAGCTGCTCCAGGATCTGCCGCACCGGCGCCTCCCCGTCCAGCACCTGGTTGTCCGCCCCGATGACCTTGATGTCCACATCCCCCACCGCCACAAAATCCCGGAGGTTCCCGTTCCTCCCCGCCTGCATGGCCGCCGACCACTCCCGCGCGATCTCCTCCCCCCGCTCCCGGGCCCAGGGTCCCTCCCCCGCCCCCGGCTTATAGGTCACCGCGAACCGGGCGTTTCCCAGCCGCTCCCAGTTGACCCCGGTGGTCTGATAGATCTTCAGCAATATCCCCGCCAGAAAGGGCATGCTCCGCAGCAAAGACGTCCCATAGGGGTTGTCCGTCTCAGGCTGAAAGGGGGTAAACAGGATCAGCTCCTGCCGGGGCAGCGCCTCCACCGTCCCGTCCCGCCTTCGGGCGCACACGGTAAAGTCCAGGGGGCTCTCCCCCTCCTTCAGCTCGATGGCGCCCGGGTCGGCGCAGAGAAGGGCGGCGATCTCTCCTCTCTTCCAGTCCACCACCATCTCCCCCACCCCCTGTCCGCAGACCAGCATGGAGTCCAGATAGCTGTCCAGAAAAGCCTGGATCCCCCTCTGTCCCCGGCCCACATCCACCGAGCGGAGAAACTCCTCCAGCTCCTCCTGCCCCTCAGGGGCCGTGACCCTCACCCCGCCGCTCAGCCGCACCAGCTTGCTCACCGCGGCGTCAATGATGGGCAGCGCCTCCCGGATGGCCCGGTAAAGCCCCCTCTCCCCGGACCGGAGGGGCACATATCCCCCCAGCTCCCCAAAGGGGTGCCTCTCCCCCTCCCGGGTCTGGACCGTCAGGGCGGAAGCCCTCTTTTTCTCCAACCATTTCATCTCATTTCCTCCCCGCTAAAAACCTTCCCCACACAACACCGCCCTCCCTCCCCAGGGACCCATGTCCCCATGGCCGCCCCCCGCCGGACAGGCCGAAAAAGCTCCCCTCTCCTCACATTCCCCACTGGGGCCTCTCCACCGCAAAGGCCCCCATATAGCTCCCGGTATCCCGCAGACTCATGGCAAAATACCGGATATCGTCCATGGCGTGGTCAAACCGTTTGATCACCCTGTCCCCCTGGGCCTCCCGGTCCCAGCAGTACAGGGAAAACTCCCGGATGGCGTCCACGCAGGGCCTGCATATGACAAGCTGTCCCCGGCGCAGCATATCCGCCGTCACCCGGATCCCCGTCAGCACCTCCCGGTCCGCCTCCATCACCGGCCAGCCCTCCCGCCGCAGGGCCTCTATAAAGCTGGCGGCCGAGGAGTCCACCACCACTCTCCGGATGTGCCTTCCCGCCGCCAGCCTCTCCAGCTCCTTGACATACTCATAGTCGGTCTTCTGCATCCCCGTCCTCTGGGAGTCATAGTAGTACTCCTTCATCCGGTACCACGTGTCCCCCTGGCGCCCCCACAGCCCCATGGAGGTGGGGTTCACCGTCCCGTAGTCGCAGGAGATGCGCCATTCCTCCATCTCCCCCTGGGGGAGCGGCCGGGCCATGTCCTCGGTAAAGAAGTCATAGACCCGCCCCTCCGCCGGGACCCACTCCCCCAGCACGAACCGGCGGTAAAACATCCCCTGGAAGTACCGCCCGTATCTCTCCACCGTCTCCGGGCTGATGCCCGGATTGTCCGTCATCAGAAAGTGGACCCGCAGCGCCCGTCTCTCCTCCGCCCTGCACACCCACTCCCTGTAAAACCAGTGCTCCGGCCCCTCCGGATTGCAGGAGAACCACAGCCTGGCCCCCTCCACCGAGCACCGGGCCGCCGTCTGCTCCACAAAGGACCGGGGCATCAGCGTCACCTCGTCCATCAGCGCCCCCGCCAATGTGATGCCCTGGATGCTCCCCGCGCTGCTCTCGTCCTTGCCGCCGAAGAGCCAGAAGATGTTCTCCCGCCCTCCGAAGCGCACCCGCAGAAAGCCCCGGCTCACCCTCTCCTCCACCGCCATCCCCAGCCCTCTCAGCTTGGGCGTCAGGGCGTGGAGCAGGTTCCGCCGCACCGTCTCCATGCTCCGGGCGCACAAAGCGAACTGCTCCCCGTCAAACTTCCCCATGGCCCACAGGAAAAAGGACAATCCCAAACACAGGGTCTTTCCGCTGCGCACCGCCCCGTCGCAGATGATGGCCTCCCTATCCCTCCACTCCGAAGCGTCGCACCACCAGGTCAGCACCCTTCTCTGCTTGTCGGAAAACTCCATTCAGTCCCCTTTCTCCCGCAGCCGCTCCGCGCCCCCCTCAATGGCCCGGCGCAGGCTCTCCGCCCGGGGGTCCTCCTCCACTCTCTCCAATAGCCACTGCAGCGCCGCCAGCCTGTCCACGAACCGCAGCTCCACCGTGCCGTTGCTGTTGCGCTTAAAGTCGGTCACCGCCGAAAGGTCCAGCTTGTCCAGTCCCCCCAGCTCCTCCCCGCTCATAAAGGCCAGCTTCACCGCGTCGTTGGCCCTGCTCCGGGCCAGCTTTTGGATCTCCCGCAGCACCGCCTTCCGGCTCCTCATCTCCATCTCTATCTCCATCTCCATCTCTTTCCTCTCACCTGCCCTCCTCCACCTTGTCCCGCAGCGCCGCCACCGCCCGCCGCAGCCACCCGGGGATGGGGGCTCCCATCTCCCCCACGTTCTCCAGGATGCTGCCCACCTCGGTAAGCAGATACCACACCACGGTCAGGGGACACAGAAACACCGTATAGTCAAACGGCAGCGCCTCCCGGGGCAGCTGCCGGACCAGCAGCCCCATGGCCAGATCCAGCACCCCCGCCGCCGTCACGGCGGCAATGCACCCCGTCTTGTGCCAAAGTCCCTCCCGGGCGATCCGGGAGCTCCACTCCCCCCTGGCACAGCCCGCCGCCATCCCGGTGAACACATCCAGCGCCATACACACCCCCCAGGCCACGATGAGCCATCCAAACCAGCCCCACAAGGCGGTAAGGGCGGCGGCAGCGGCGGAGACCACCAGCTTGAACCGCCTCACACTCTCCCCCATCAGCCCACCTCCCCGGCGGGTGCATCCAGCAGCCCCGCCCGGTCCAGCCACACCAGGGGCTGGAGATTCATTTCATACAGGGTCATGGCCCCGGCGGCGTCCATCCGGATATAGCCGTTCACCACGGCCTTCCGGGCCGCCTCCCTGGCCCATAGCGGCACCTGGTCCACATACTGAAATATCCTCATATCGTCCTCCCTCTCTCCATCCTGTCCTCCACAGGGACCGGCCTCCTCATAGGCAGGCCTCGCCGCGCCTCCCACATACCGTAAACTTCGTCTCTTCCGGGCCACCACGCCGCCGTTGGCCTCATCGTCCCCGGTGTTGCCGTCGATGGTGGTGACATAGCCCTCCTCAACGCTCTCGCAGATCCCCACGTGATTCATGCACCCGCTCTTCCCCCCGTCAAAGACGAAGAACACCAGGTCTCCGGGCCGGAGCCGGTTTTTGTCCACCGTCCTGCCCTTTCCCCTGTAAAACCGGTACAGTTGGGTGCAGGAAGCCGTCTTGCCTCCCCCATAAAAAAGCTCCCCCAGTCCCGCCTGCCGGAACAGCCACCACTGGAACACACAGCACCAGGCATACCAGCTTCCCCGGACCTCCCGGCCGTAGTATTCCGTGTTATACCTCACCTTTCCGCTGCCCTGTGGCTCCTCCCGGACCCCCAGCTGGCTTCGCGCCAGGGTCAGAAGGGTCTCCACCGGGTCATTCCGCATCATGCCAGACCTCCCCGGTGAGGGCCTTGTACTCTTTGGCGGTAAGCCGCTCCGCCCTCACCAAGGCCGCCAGCCGCTCCTTCCCCCACAGCCGGGGGTAATATTTCTTCGCCAACTCCAATATGGTCATCCTTCTCCTCCTTTCCCCAGGGGCGCCCCATGGATCCGCCCCGCCGCTCTCATTTCAGTTCCACTCCCGTCAGCGCCGCAATGTAATCCACATCCGCCCGGAGCCTCTCCTCCTCCGTGGGCTCCGGCTCCTCCGGCTCCGGCCTCCGGGTGGGCGTAACGCCGGTCAGCCTCCCCGCCTTGTCCAGCGTCAGCTGACAGTAGCCCCCACACTCCCACACCGCCCCGGCAAGCTCCTCCGGCACCTCCACCCAGCCCTCCAGCCAGCACTCCCGCCGGTGGCTCTGGCTCTGCAGCCCGTGGCCTCCGTCAGGCCGGGCCTTCAACTCAATGATGGTCAGCATCCTGTCCATCCCCCTTTCAACTCCGGAGTTTCCAGGCCCTGAAGTTGTATGTTTCCATACATATTTCGTTGAAAATTTTTCCAAAATATGATATATATAAGGAAAGATAAAGGAGGTCTTCCCCATGCTTCCCCCATTTGAACTGGACGTCCACACCCACACCCTGGTCAGCGGCCACGCCTACGGCACCATCCGGGAGATGGCCCAGGCCGCGGCAGACAGGGGCCTGAAGCTGTTGGGCTTTGCCGAGCACGGCCCCGGCATCGCCGGGACCTGCGACCCCATCTATTTCGCCGCCCTGGAACACGCCCCCCGCGTTCTTTACGGGGTGGAGCTGTTCTACGGCTGCGAGATCAACGTGTTGGAGGGCGGCAAGCTCTCCCTTCCCGAGCGGTACATGGACATGATCGACTACGGCGTGGTGGGTATCCACCGGAATTGTTATGTCAACCAAGGCCGGGAGATCAACACCGATGACCTCATTTCCTGTATGAAGCACCCCCGGGTGTTTCTGGTCTCCCACCCCGACGACGACCACACCCCCCTGGACTATGAGCGGCTGGTCCCCGCCGCCAAAGAATACCATGTGGCCCTGGAGGTAAACAACAGCTCCTTCTGGAAGCCCGACAAGCGTCTGAACTGCGTGGATAACTACAGGACCATGCTGGCCCTGTGCGTCGCCCACCAGGTCCCCATCCTGGTGGACTCCGACGCCCACGATCCCCTGGAGGTGGGAGAGCTGTCCCAGGCCCGGCAGTTGCTGGAGCAGCTGGACTTCCCCCAGGAGCTGATCCTGAGCGTAAAGACGGAGCGGTTCAAGCAGTTTATCGGCCGGCCCTAAAAAAATCGACAGGAGGTTTACATAATATGAATTTTGACACAGCCATGGCCACCCCAAAGCTGGGCTTCGGCCTCATGCGCCTGCCCAAAGGGCCGGACGGCAGGTACGACCTGCCCCAGGTCTGCCGGATGGTGGACGCCTTCCTTTCCGCAGGCATGACCTATTTTGACACCGCCTACGTCTACGACAACGGGGATTCCGAGCGTGCGGCCTGGGCCGCCCTGGTCTCCCGCTATCCCCGGGAGAGCTTCACCCTGGCCACCAAGCTCAATACCCGTGTGGCCAAGAGCGAAGCCCAGGCCAAGGCCCAGTTCCAGGCCAGCCTGGAGCGGACAGGGGCGGGGTATTTCGACTACTACCTTCTCCACGCCCTCCAGGCCCAGAACGCGGGGACCTATGACGCCTGGGGCATCTGGGACTTTGTCCGGGAGCAGAAGGAAAAGGGCCTTGTGAAGCACTGGGGCTTCTCCTTTCACGACAGCCCCCAGACCCTGGACCGGCTCCTCACCGACCACCCCGACGCCGAGTTCGTCCAGCTCCAGATCAACTACGCCGACTGGGAGGACCCCCAAGTCACCGCCCGTGCCAACTACGAGGTAGCCCGGAAACATGGCAAACCCGTGGTCATCATGGAGCCGGTAAAAGGGGGCGTCCTGGCCCTGCCCCCCGCCCCGGTGCAGAAGGTCTTTGACGATGCGGGCAAAGACTGCTCCTACGCCTCCTGGGCCGTCCGGTTTGCCGCCTCCCAGGAGGGGGTGCTGACAGTGCTCTCGGGCATGTCCACCCTGGAACAGATGGAGGATAACCTCTCCTATATGAAGGACTTTCAGCCCCTCTCCCCCGCCGAGGCGGAGGTGGTCCAAAAGGCCCAGGAGGCCCTCCGGGGCATCGACTCCATCCCCTGCACCGCCTGCCGCTACTGCGTTTCGGGCTGTCCCAAGCAGATCCCCATCCCCGATATCTTTGAGGCCCGGAACCTGGAGCTCATCTGGGGCAAGACCGACAGGGCCAAAAGGGCGTATGCCGACGACACCAGGGACAAGGGAAAAGCCTCCGACTGCATCGCCTGCGGCCAGTGCGAGAGGGCCTGCCCCCAGCGTCTGCCCATCATCCGGCACCTGAAAGAATGCGCCCAGGCCCTGGAGTAAACAGCGCCCCCTCCCCATGGGAGGGGGCGTTTTTTCACCCCAACCACTATATCTTGCAAATTTCCTCTATTTTCCACTCCCCAGCCGTTGACAAAATAGTTGCAAGGTGTTACAATAAGTTACAAATCAGTTACAAATTCCCTTACCAAAGAAAGGACACACCGCCATGCAGCGTTTTTGTCAAGCACTCCGCATCTCTCTTGTCTCCGCCGCCCTGTTCCTGCTCTGCGCCGTTTCCGCCTCCGCCGCCGACCTGGGCGTCGGGCAGGTAAACGCCAGCGGCCTCCGCCTCCGCGCCGAGGCCGGCACCAACGCCTCCATTCTGGCCACCGCCGGTCAGGGGGAGCTTGCCATCGTGAAAGAGGATGCGGGAACCGGCTGGTACAAGGTGGATTACAAGTCCATCGAAGGCTATATGTCCTCTGAATATGTGGACCTCTACCCCTCCTACGAGGCGGACCTGGGCTACGGCAAGGTGGACGCCGACGGCTCCACCCTGAACCTCCGGGCCGGGGCGGGCACCGACTTTGACCGGGTGGCCGTCCTCAACGACGGCACGGTGGTCCAGCTCCTGGGCATGGAGAACGGCTGGTTCAAGGTCAGCTATAACGGCGTTATCGCATACGCCTCCAGCGATTACATGACCCCCTGTCTGGATCAGAGCGGCAACCGGGGAGATGCGGCGGTCGCCGACTCCGCCCTGGGCGCCCAGATCGTGGCCTACGCCAAGCAGTTCCTGGGCCGGCCCTACGTCTGGGGCGGCAACGGCCCCAACAGCTTTGACTGCTCGGGCTTTACCAAGTATGTCTACGCCCACTTTGGCTACAATATCAACCGCACCGCCTCCGCCCAGCTGAAAAACGGCGTGTCCGTCTCCCGCAGTGAGCTTCAGGCCGGGGACCTGGTGTTCTTCTACAACGGCAAGGTGTCCACCCCTGTCTCCCATGTGGGCATCTATATTGGAAACGGCGACTTTATCCACGCCTCCTCCAACAGCTACACCGTGGAGATCAGCAGTTTGTATGCCAAAAACTATGACGCCAAGTACGTCTATGCCAGAAGGATCATCTGATCGCAGTTTACATAATATGAGTTGTTAGTGAAACAGGCAAGGTGGACCGATGGGGTCTGGCTTGCCTGTTTTGCACTACTTTTTATCATCACTGGTGCTAACCGGGGGCCTGTTGGCCCCCTCTCCTTGGATCCCTCTCCTTGAATCCCTCTCCTTGGACCTCTCTCCTTGGACCTCTCTCCTTGGACCTCTCTCCTTGGACC
>CANPNN010000008.1 GCA_947575475.1 uncultured Pseudoflavonifractor sp. | reverse complement strand
CTCCGCATTAAAATAGCAATTACTGCGCCACCAAGGAGGGATCCCCCATGTCCGTCATCTATCTGGACCACGCCGCCACCACCCCGGTGTGCCCCGCCGCCGCCCAGGCGGCTTTGGAGGCTATGAGGTCCGGCTTCGGCAATCCCTCCTCCCAATATCCCCTGGGCCGCTCCGCCGCCAAACGACGGGAGGAGGACCGCACCGCCGTGGCCGCCGCCCTGGGCTGCGAGCCGGGGGAGCTGTTCTTCACCTCCTGCGGCACCGAGGGGGACAACTGGGCCATCGCCGCCGCAGTGGAGCTGAACCGGAAAAAGGGCAATCACATCGTCACCACCGCCATCGAGCACGACGCGGTGCTCCAGCCCATGAAAAAGCTAAAAAAGAAGGGCTTCGAGGTCACCTTCCTGAAGCCTGACGCTGAGGGCAGCATCGCCCCCGAGGCGGTGAAGGCCGCCATCCGCCCCGACACCATCCTGGTGTCCATGATGCTGGTCAATAACGAGGCGGGCTCCATCCTCCCCGTCCGGGCCGCCGCCGACGCCATCCAGGCGGCAAACTCCCCCGCCCTTCTCCACACCGACGCGGTCCAGGCCTTTCTGAAGCTACCCTTTACCCCCAAGGACCTGGGGGCCGACCTGGTCACCATCTGCGCCCATAAGGTGCGGGGCCCCAAGGGTATCGGCGCCCTCTACATAAGGAAGGACCTCATCCCCAGAATAAAGCCCCTGCTTCTGGGCGGCGGCCAGGAGGGGGGACTGCGCCCCGGCACCGAACCCACCGCCCAGATCGCCGCCTTTGCCGCCGCGGTGAAGGCCTGGGAGCCGGGGACGGCGGAGCGTATCCGCGCCGTGAAGGACTACGCCGCGAACACCCTTTCCGCCATCGACGGCGTTACCCTCATAAGCCCCGGCGACGCCCCCCACATCCTGGCTATCTCCCTGCCCGACTTCTCCGGCCAGACGGTGGTGGAGGCCCTGGGTGGCCAAGGGGTCTGCCTCTCCTCCGGCTCGGCCTGCCACCGGGGCAAACCCAGCCACGTCTTCGAGGCCATGCCTCTGCCCCAAAAGGTGAAGTACGGAGCCATCCGGGTCTCCTTCGGTCCCGAGAGCACCAGGGACGAGGTGGACGCCCTGGCCTGGCTCCTCTCCCACATCTGCAAAAACAAAACTCTTCTTTTTTGAATCCCACCGAGGTGATCTCTTGTTCTCCTACATGAACCGTGGCAAGGCCTTCTACCGGGACGTGGTCCTCCTTGCCATCCCCATTATTCTACAGAATCTTATCACCAACTCCCTGGGCCTTCTGGACACCTTCATGGTGGGGATGCTGGGGGAGGCCCCCATGGCCGCCGTCACCCTGGCCAATATCCCCATCTTTGTGGTCCAGCTTATGACCTTCGGCCTTCAAAGCGGGGCCAGCGTCCTCATCAGCCAGTTCTACGGCAAGGGAGACAAAGGCTCCATCAACGAGGTCCTGGGGATCGGCTTCGCCGTGGCCGGGGGCATCACCCTGATCTTCGGCTGCGTCATGTTCTTTCTCCCCGTCCCCTTCATGTCTCTCTTCGGCAACAACGCCGACGTGGTGGCCCTGGCCGCCCAGTACGCCAAGATCGTGGCCTTCTCCTTCCTCTTTGACTCCCTGGCCCAGGTCTACATCGCCGCCCACCGCTCCATGGCCAACCCCCTTCTGGGTCTCTACATTCTGGGAGCCTCCATGGTGAGCAACACCATCCTCAACTGGGTCTTCATCTTCGGCAAGCTGGGGGCCCCCGCCATGGGGGTGCAGGGAGCCGCCCTGGCCACCCTCATCTCCCGGATGCTGGAGTTTGTCATCGCCGTGGGCCATATCGCCCTGGGCAAACGGTTCCGGCTCCAGTTTGACCGGCTCCTCCATCCCAGCCCCGCCATGCTGGGCAAGTATGTCCGCTTCGCCACCCCTGTGCTTCTCAACGAGACTCTGTGGGGCCTGGGCACCTCCCTCTACCCCACCATCATGGGTCACATGGAGGGTTCCCAGGCCATCCTGGCGGCCTACGGCATTGTGGGCAACCTGGTGAATGTGTCCACCGTCATGGTCTTCGCCATCGGCGGCACCACCGCCATCATCATCGGCCGGGAGATCGGGGCGGGCCGCAGGGAGGGTGTCTACGAGACCGGCCTGTGTCTGGATACGCTGGCCTTCCTGGCAGGCCTCATCGTAGGGGCGGTCTTCATCGTCCTCACTTACACCCTTTTCGAGCCGGTGGTCTACCCCCTGTTCCACCTGTCCCAGGAGGCCTCTGAGATCGCCACCATGATGAGCGTGGTCTCCTTCGCTATTCTGGCCGTCCGCTCCTTCAACACCACCAATGTGGTGGGAGTCCTCCGGGGCGGCGGGGACGTACGGGCCGCCACCATCATCGACCTTCTCCCCATGTGGCTTCTCTCCCTGCCCCTGGCCGCCCTGGCGGGGCTGGTCTTCCACTGGGGCATCCTGCCGGTGTACCTGTGCATCTCCCTGGATAACGTGGTCAAGCTGGTCCTGGGGGTCTGGCGGCTGCGCAGCGGAGTCTGGATCCGGGATATCACCGCCGCCTGATTGGCAGTCATGGCCTTTTATCGCTAAAAACCGCTTTCTGTTTTTCAGAGGGCGGTTTTTTCTCTTGTTCACATTTAATTTACAACCCCAGCTATTGACATTCCCGCCCTGGGGTGGTACATTATATTAGCACTCAATAAAAGCGAGTGCTAAAACCATAAAGGAGATGAGCGGTTTGGAGTTGAGCGAGCGAAAAAAGAAGATCCTCCGGGCCGTCATTGAGCTCTATGTCCAGAACGCCGAGCCTGTAGGCTCCAAGGCGGTGGCCCAGTGGGCGGGGCTGGATGTGTCCTCGGCCACCATCCGCAACGACATGGCCGACCTGGAGGACCAGGGCTACCTGGAGCAGCCCCACACCTCCGCTGGGCGCATCCCCTCCCCCAAGGGCTACCGGCTCTATGTCAACGAGCTGATGGGGGACTACAAGCTCTCCCTTCAGGAGACCGAGCGCATCAACGCGGCCCTCAAGGGCAAGATGCAGGCCCTGGACCGGGTCATTGACGAGGCGGGCCGGGTGGTGGCCAAGCTGACCCAATACCCCGCCTTTGCCATCACCGCTCCCCCGGAGCGGGTGACTATCCGCCGCTTCGACCTTCTCCTGGTGGAGGAGACCGCCTTTATCACCGTGGTGATGACCGACGCCAATACCGTCCAGAATAAGCTCCTGCGCCTGGACCGGGAGCTGAGCGAATCCCAGCTTCAAATGCTGGGCACCCTTCTGAATACCGGCTTTACCGGCCTCACCCTCTCCGAGCTTGGCCCCAAGCTGCAGGAGGTCTCTCGCCACGCCGCCCCCGACGCCTACCAGCTCATCGAGCTGGTTGTGACCTTCGGCATGGAGGTGCTGGAGGAGCTGTCCAAGCAGCCCATCCACACCGCGGGCATCGCCAACCTGCTGGAGCACCCCGAGTTCCAGAGCCTGGAGAAGGCCCAGCCCCTCATGAGCTTTCTGGACCACGCCGACTCCGCCTCCCTCCCCGCCAAACTCAGCGTGGGGGAAGGCTCCAACATTGTCATCGGCCCCGAGAACGTCAGCGAGGCCCTGAAGGACTCCAGCGTGGTCATGGCCAGCTACGACCTGGGGGACGGCATGAAGGGCCTCATCGGCGTGGTTGGCCCCACCCGTATGGATTACGCCAAAATTTCCGCCCGGCTGGCCTATGTGGCCCAGGGCCTGTCCCAGATCATGGGCCAGGCCGCCCTGCCGGACGATAAGCACACCAAGGAGGGAACGTCTTGAGCAAGAAAGAGAAGAAACCCACCGCCCCCCAGCCCGACGAGGCTCCGGAGATCCAAGAGACCCTCTCCGCCCCCGAGGAGGCGGCCCCCGAAACGCCGGAGGGTCCCACGGAGGTGGAGTCCCTGCAGCAGACCATCGCCCAGCAGGAGGACAAATTCCTCCGCCTGTGCGCCGAGTACGACAACTTCCGCAAGCGGACCCAGAAGGAGAAGGACGCCATCTATGCCGACGCCACCGCCGCCGCAGTCAGCGCCCTCCTCCCCGTCTACGACAACCTGGAGCGGGCCTTGAAGCAGGACACCGCCGACGAGGCCTACAAAAAGGGCGTGGAGATGACCATGACCGGCCTTCTCAAGGCCCTGGAGGGCCTTGGGGTCACCCAGATCGACGCGGCAGGCCAGAGCTTCGATCCCAACATCCACAACGCCGTCATGCACGTGGAGGACGAGACCCTGGGCGAGAACACGGTGGCCGAGGTCTTCCAATCCGGCTTCCTTCTGGGTGAAAAGGTCATCCGCTTCGCCATGGTCAAGGTGGCCAACTGACGTTGCATAAAATCAATTTACAATATATTGGGAGGCAAACATTATGTCTAAAATCATCGGTATCGACTTAGGTACGACCAACTCTTGCGTGGCGGTCATGGAGGGCGGCGAGGCCGCCGTCATCGCCAACGCCGAGGGCAACCGCACCACCCCCTCGGTGGTGGCCTTCGCCAAGGACGGGGAGCGCATGGTGGGCCAGGTGGCCAAGCGTCAGGCCGTCACCAACCCCGACCGCACCGTGTCTTCCATTAAACGGGAGATGGGCACCGACTACAAGGTGGCCGTGGACGGCAAGAACTACACCCCTCAGGAGATCTCCGCCATGATCCTCCAGAAGCTGAAGGCGGACGCCGAGGCCTACCTGGGCGAGACGGTCACCGAGGCGGTCATCACCGTCCCCGCCTACTTCACCGACTCCCAGCGCCAGGCCACCAAGGACGCCGGGCGCATCGCGGGCCTGGACGTGAAGCGGATCATCAACGAGCCCACCGCCGCGGCCCTGGCCTACGGCGTGGATAAGGAGACCGCCCAGAAGGTCATGGTCTACGACCTGGGCGGCGGCACCTTCGACGTATCCATTCTGGATATTGACGACGGAGTCATCGAGGTCCTGGCCACCGCCGGCAACAACCGCCTGGGCGGCGACGACTTCGATAAGTGCGTCATGGACTGGATGGTAGCCGAATTCAAGAAGGACACGGGCATCGACCTCTCCTCTGACAAGGTGGCCATGCAGCGTCTCAAGGAGGCCGCCGAGAAGGCCAAGATCGAGCTTTCCGGCGTGACCTCCTCCGCCATCAACCTTCCTTATATCACCGCCGACGCCACCGGCCCCAAGCACCTGGACCTGACCCTCACCCGGGCCAAGTTTGACCAGCTCACCGCCCACCTGGTGGATGCCACCTCGGGGCCCGTGAAGCAGGCTATGTCCGACGCCGGCCTCACCGGCAATGACATCTCCAAGGTCCTGATGGTGGGCGGCTCCAGCCGTATCCCCGCCGTCCAGAACATGGTGAAGAAGCTCACCGGGAAAGAGGGCTTCAAGGGCATCAACCCCGACGAGTGCGTGGCCATTGGCGCAGCCTTGCAGGGCGGCGTCTTCACCGGCGACACCAAGGGCCTGCTGCTGCTGGACGTGACCCCCCTCTCCCTGGGCATTGAGACCATGGGCGGCGTGATGACCAAGCTCATCGAGCGCAACACCACCATCCCCGCCAAGAAGTCCCAGATCTTCACCACCGCCGCCGACAACCAGACCAGCGTGGAGGTCCACGTGCTCCAGGGCGAGCGTGAGATGGCCCAGTACAACAAGACCCTGGGCAAGTTCAGCCTGGACGGCATCGCCCCGGCGAGAAGGGGCGTGCCCCAGATCGAGGTCACCTTCAACATCGACGCCAACGGCATCGTGGAGGTCTCCGCCAAGGATATGGGCACCGGCAAGGAGCAGCACATCACCATCACCTCCTCCACCAACATGTCCAAGGAGGACATCGACAAGGCCGTGAAGGAGGCCCAGCAGTTCGCCGCCGAGGACGCCAAGAAGAAGGAGGAAGTGGAGGTCCGCAACCAGGGCGAGCAGATGGTTTACCAGACCGAAAAGACCATGGAGGACCTGAAGGATAAGCTGGAGCCGGGCGACAAGTCCACCCTGGACGCCGCCCTCACCAAGCTGAAGGACGCCCTGAAGGGCACCGACACCGCCGCCATCAAGGCCGCCAGCGAGGAACTGAGCAAGGCCTTCTACCCCATCACCGAAAAGCTCTACCAGCAGGCCAACCCCCAGGCCGGTCAGCCCGGCCCCGACATGGGCGGCGCCGGCTTCGGCGGCCCCACCGGGGCCCCGGACGACGGCGTGGTGGATGCCGACTACACCGTGGTGGACGACGATCCCCAGTAACACAAGTAAAATGGCGCGCCGGGGCCCCACAACGCCGGGGCACAGCGATCCGGCGCGCCATCCCCTGTTTCCCATTCCCCTCAAAAGAGGTGAGCACATATGCCCGACCAAAAACGAGATTACTACGAGGTCCTGGGTGTCTCCAAGGGTGCCAGCGAGGATGAGCTGAAAAAGGCCTACCGGAAAAAGGCCAAGGCCTACCACCCCGACCTGAACCCCGGCGACAAGACCGCCGAGGCCAAGTTCAAGGAGGTCAACGAGGCCTATGAGATCCTCTCCGACCCCCAGAAACGCTCCCGCTACGACCAGTTCGGCCACGCGGGGGTGGACCCCTCCTACGGCGGCGGAGCCGGCGGCTTCACCGGAGGCTTCGATATGGGGGACCTGGACCTGGGCGACCTCTTCGGCTCCTTCTTCGGCGGGGGCTTCGGCGGCGGCCAGAGGGCCAATCCCAACGCCCCGCGGAAGGGGGACACCCTCCGGGCCTCGGTGACTCTCTCCTTTGAGGAGGCCGCCTTCGGCTGTGAGAAGGAGATCACCCTCACCCGCTCGGAGACCTGCGGGGAGTGCCACGGCTCGGGCTGCGCCCCCGGCACCTCCGCCGACACCTGCCCCGACTGCCGGGGCACGGGCCAGATCCGCATCCAGCGGGGGGGCGGGGCCTTTACCTTCTCCACCTCCGCCCCCTGCACCCGCTGCCGGGGTACAGGCAAGATCATCCACCAGCCCTGCAAGGACTGCAGCGGCACCGGCCAGGTAAAGAGACAGCGCAAGCTCACCGTGAACATCCCCGCCGGCATCGACAACGGCCAGGCCGTCTCCCTCCGGGGGCAGGGCGGAGCCGGGGTCAACGGCGGCCCCGCCGGGGATCTGCTGATCTCGGTCACCGTCCGCCCCAGCAACAAGTTCCAGCGGGACGGCACCGCGGTCTACTACGAGCACGCCGTCACCTTTGCCCAGGCCGCCTTGGGCGACAAGCTGGTGATCCCCACCATTGACGGCAATGTGGAGTACGACCTGCCCCGCGGCACCCAGCCGGGCACTGTCTTCCGCCTCCGGGGCAAGGGCATTCCCTCAGTAAACGGCCGGGGCCGGGGCGACCAGTTCGTCACTGTCAAGGTCGCCGTCCCCACCTCCCTGAACAGCCAGCAGGAGGAAGCCCTCCGGGCCTTCTCGGCGGCCATGGGAGAAAACGCCCCTGAAGAGGCCAAAGGTTTTTTTGACAAACGCAGGAAAAAGAAATAAAATGGTGGGCAGAGCATTCCATGCTCTGCCCATCTTTTTTGAAAACAGGAGATTTTGGTAATGTCCCAGTATATCAAACCACCCATTCTCTTTGCCCTTCTGACCCTGGCCGCCATCCTCCTCTTCCTGGTCCGGTACGCCCTGGCCCGGGGGGAGGGCTCTCCCCTGCCTCCGGAGCCGGAAAAGAAGCCCCTCTCCTTCGCCGGGAAACGCCACCCCATGGAGCGGAAGGACCGCCTGCCCATTCTGGCCATCACCCTGGTCTACGCCCTTACCGCCTTCTTCCAGCTGGGGGACCACGACGCCCCCCAGCTGGTCTGCGAGTTTGCCCCCAGCGTCTCCTACACCATCCGTATCAGCGGCTCCCCGGTCTACACCACGGGCTTGCGTTATTTCTCCGGCCTGGGCACAGGCAGCTACAACATCGAAGTCTCCTCCGACGGGAAGGCCTGGTCCACCCTCTGGCAGCGGAAGGAGGACCCGGGCAACAAAGACAAGGTGACGGGCTACTACTTCGCCAACGCAGAGGGCTATTCCCCCAACTACGCCCTGACCCAGAAATATAACCAGCTCTACAAGTGGATCGACGTGGAGGTGGAAAATCCCCAGAACGTCCAGTACCTCCGCATCACCGGCAAGGCGGACAAGAAGAACCTCCAGCTTGCCCGCCTGTGCCTTCTGGGCCAGGACGGCCAGCCCGTCTCCTTCTCCTACGGTTCCGTCTGGGATGACGGCACCGTTGTGGAGCCCCCCAAGGAGCTGGAGTCCCTTTTCTCCACCCAAAACGTCCCTGAAAAATCCACCTGGCACAACTCCACCTACTTTGACGAGATCTACCACGCCCGCACCGCCAAGGAGCACATCGACAACGTCTACCCCTATGAGGTGACCCACCCTCCCCTGGGCAAGCTGATCCTGGGCCTGGGGATCCGCCTGTTCGGCATGGACCCCTTCGGCTGGCGTTTCATGGGGACCCTTCTGGGGGTGCTGATGCTCCCCATCCTCTATATCTTCCTCAAAAATATGTTCGGCAAGACCCCGGTGGCCGCCTGCGGGACCATCCTCTTTGCCACCGACTTCATGCACCTGACCCAGACCCGCATCGCCACCATCGACACCTACGCCGTGTTCTTCATCCTGGGCATGTACTTTTTCATGTACCGCTACCTCACCCTCCCGGCGGGGACCCCCCTCCGGAAGGGAGCGCTGCCCCTGTTCCTCTCGGGCCTCATGTGGGGTCTGGGGGCCGCCAGCAAATGGACGGTCTTCTACGCCGGCGTCGGCCTGGCGGTGGTCTACTTTATCGGTCTCTATCAGAAATTGAGAGACTGGCCCCGGGATGATACCAGCAAGACCCAGCGCGCTCCCTGGCTCATCCAGACCCTCCTCTTCTCCGTTTTATGCTTCATCCTTCTTCCCTTCGCCATCTACTGCGCCGCCTATATCCCCTATGCCCAGGCCCTGGGGATAGACCTGTTCGCCCCCAGCGAGACAAACGGCCTTGCCCTTCTGTTGCAGAATGTCTGGGGCAAGCTCACCTTCGCCGGGGAGGGGGAGTTCTCCGCCGCCTATATCCCCCAGGACAACCTGCTCAACCTCATGGCGGGCAACCAGTGGTATATGTTCCACTACCACAACGGGGTCACCCAGTCCCACCCCTACTCCTCCTGGTGGTTCCAGTGGATCGTCAACGCCCGGCCCATCCTCTACTATATGGACAACGACGTCCCCGGCTTCACCACCCGTTTCGCCGCCTTTGCAAACCCCGTCCTGTGCTGGACGGGCCTCCTGGCCATCCTCACCTGCGCCGCCCACGCCTTCCGCCGCCTGTGGGCCAAGGCCGCCTTCCTGGGCGGCATGGGGGTCTTCGCCGCCCTCACCATCCTCAAGGTCCAACAGACCCCCAACGGGGTCTTTGATCCCCAGCTGTCCCAGGCGGTCCTCACCCGCAACGGCCTTATCCTGGCCTGTTGCCTCCTCCTTTACCTGATCGTCTGCGCCCTCATCCTCCTCTTCCTTCCCGGCCACTCCCCCAAGGCCGCCTTCCTCCTGGTGGGTTACCTGGCTCAGCTGGTCCCCTGGATGTTCGTGGGCCGCACCACCTTCGAATACCACTACTTCCCCTCCCTGCTGTTCCTGGTCTTTGCCGTCAGCTACCTCTTCGACGGCCTTGCGGAGCGGGACCGGCACTGGCGCACCCCCGTCTACAGCCTCACCGGCCTCAGCGTGGGTCTATACGCCCTGTTCTACCCCGTCCTCATCGGTCTCACTATCCCCACCTGGTACCAGCCTCTGGTCAGATGGCTGGAAAGCTGGCCCTTCTAAGGAGGGATCCCCATGTTTCTCGCTGATTACCACACCCACTCCCTCTGCTCCTTCGACGGCTCCGCCCCCCTGGCAGACTTGGCCCAGTCGGCGGTAACGGCAGGCCTCACCGAGCTGTGCCTCACCGACCACTGCGACCTTGTAAACACCCAGGGCAAGCCCGACCTCTCCTTCCGCTGGGAGCCGGTGGAGGAGCAGCTCTCCCTGGCCCGCCCCCTCTTTGAGGGGAAATTGTCCATCCCTATGGGCCTGGAGCTTGGCTCAGCCTGGGAGTTCCCCGACCTTGCCCAGGAGCTGACCTCCCACCCGGACCTGGACTTTGTCCTGGGCTCGGTCCACAACCTGAGCCTGGCCGACGACGGCCTTGACTTTTATTATGTAAACTACAAGTCCGACGATGACTGCTACAACGTCTTAGACCGCTACTTCGACTGCATGGAGCGGCTGTCGGAGATGGACTGCTACGACGCGCTCTCCCACATCATCTACCCCCTGCGGTACATGAACGGCCGGGACGGTCAGCATGCCGCCCTGGACCGCTACGAGCCCCAGCTGCACCGTATCCTCACCACCGTCATCGCCAAGGGCAAGGGCATTGAGGTCAACACCTGCCGCGGAAGCGCCATAGAGGACTGGCGCTGGACCCTGACCCTCTACAAAGACTGCGGCGGGACCATCCTTACCCTGGGCAGCGACGCCCACCTCCCCCAGGACGTGGGCAAGGGCCTCCCGGAGGCCGCTCAGCTTTTGAAAAGCCTGGGCTTCTCCCACATCGCCCGCTACCGCCGCCGCCAGCCGGAGCTGCTTCCCCTCTGACCAGGGAACCGCGGCAGCTCCCCCCTCATCCTGGCTTTTCATTTTTATCCCAAATTTTTAATTTTTTCTTGACACCTCCCCCTTCCCGGAGTATAATTCCCCCCATGAAGACAAGGACGTCTTTGAGGTCACCCTCAAAGACGCCCTTTTTCTATTATCCCGCCCCACAAATAAACCCAAGGAGGGATCTGCCATGTGCTCCATTATCGGTTACTGCGGCCCCGTCCCCGACCGGACCGTCTTTGACGAAGGCTTCTCCCACACCAAGTCCCGCGGCCCTGACGACACCCGCGTCCTCCCCGCCGGCCCGGGCCTGCTGGGCTTCCACCGTCTGGCCATCATGGGCCTCTCCCCTGAGGGGATGCAGCCTTTCGCCCTGGGAAGCAGCCTGGCAGTCTGCAACGGGGAGCTTTACGGCTTCCAGGCCCTTCGGGAGGATCTCCGGCATAGGGGCTATACCTTCCACAGCGACTCCGACTGCGAGCTTCTCCTCCCCCTCTACCGGGAGTACGGCACGGACATGTTTGCCATGCTGGACGCCGAGTTCGCCTGCGTCCTCTACGACGGGGAGACCGGGGAGTTCATCGCCGCCCGGGACCCCATCGGCATCCGCCCCCTCTACTACGGCCGCGACCCCCAGGGGACCCTCGTCTTCGCCAGCGAGCCCAAGAACCTCACAGGCCTTGTGGACAGGATCATGCCCTTCCCTCCCGGCCACTACTGCAAGGGCGGTAAATTCACCTGCTACCGGGACATGTCCCGGGTAAAAGAGGTCTGCCCCGACGACCTGGAGACCGTCTGCCGCACCATCCGGGAAAAGCTCACCGCCGGGGTGGAGAAGCGTCTCATCTCCGACGCCCCCGTGGGCTTCCTCCTCTCCGGGGGCCTGGACTCCTCCCTGGTCTGCGCCATCGCCGCCCAAAAGAGCAAGACCCCCATCCAGACCTTCGCCATCGGCATGGAGGAGGACGCCATCGACCTGAAGTACGCCCGGGAGACGGCAGACTACATCGGCAGCCGCCACACCGAGGTCTACATGACCCGGGAGGAGGTCCTCTCCAGCCTTCCCGAGGTGGTCCGCCTCCTGGGCACCTACGACATCACCACCATCCGGGCCAGCATGGGCATGTACCTGTGCTGCAAGGCCATCCACGAGAAAACCGACCTCCGGGTCCTCCTCACCGGGGAGATCTCCGACGAACTCTTCGGCTACAAATACACCGACTTTGCCCCTACCGCCCAGGCTTTCCAGGACGAGGCCGCCAAGCGTCTCCGGGAGCTCCATATGTACGACGTCCTCCGGGCCGACCGCTGTATCTCGGTCAACTCCCTGGAAGCCCGGGTCCCCTTCGGGGATCTGGATTTTGTGGAGTACGTCATGGCCGTCGACCCGGAGAAAAAGCGAAACACCTACGGCAAGGGCAAATACCTCCTCCGCCACGCCTTTGAGGGTACCGGCCTCCTTCCCGACTCCATCCTCTGGCGGGAGAAGGCGGCCTTCTCCGACGCGGTGGGCCACTCCATGGTGGACTACCTGAAGCAGTATGCCGAGAGCTATTACACCAACGGGGAGTACCAAACCCTCCGCCAAAAATACACCCACGCCCAGCCCTTCACCAAGGAATCCCTCCTCTACCGGGAGCTTTTCGAGCAGTATTACCCCGGCCAGAGCGAAATGGTCCTGGACTTCTGGATGCCCAACAAGACCTGGCCGGGCTGCGACGTAAACGACCCCTCCGCCCGTGTCCTCTCCAACTACGGCGCCAGCGGCCTCTGACCCTGTTCCTGCGCGGCACGCCGCCGGCTTTTCTCCCCCAATAGGCTCCAACCCATGTAGGGGCCGATGTCCCCATCGGCCCGGCCCTTGACCTTGCGGCCCTGCCGCCCCCAACGGCGCCAGCATGGCATGGTCCGCGCAAAACCAAACCCCCACGGCGTATGTTGTAACGCCGTGGGGGTTTGGTTTTTTTGATCGGAGCGGCGGGAGCTGCCTCTCCCCTCATTGGCTCTGCTTCTGATATTCCGAAGGGCTCATCCCCGCCGCCTTCTTAAAGGCGGCGCTGAAGTAGGTGATATCCCGGTACCCCACCGCCTCCGCCACCTCATAGACCTTACTGCGGCAATCCCGCAGCAGCTCCTTGGCCCTTTGGATGCGATAGTCGATGACATAGCTGCCCAAAGTCCGCCCCGTCTCCCTCTTGAACACATGGCTCAAATGCCCCTCGCTGATCCCCAGGGACTTCGCCACCTGGGCGATGGACATATCCGGCTCGGCATAGTGTTCCGAGACATACCGCAGGCTCTCCATCACATACTTGCTCTTGGCTCCGGAGGGGATCTCCGGGGCCGCCCGGGCAGGGCCATGCCCGCCCCGGTCCGCCAGCCGCTCCACCGCCTCCTCCAGCTCCCCGTCGTGGAAGGGCTTCAGCAGGTAGTCCACCGCCCCCAGCTTCACCGCCGCCTGGGCGTAGGTAAAGTCGGAGTAGGCCGTCAGCAGGATGACCGCGGCGGCGTTCCCCTCGCCGCGGAGCCGGCGGAGCATCTCAATGCCGTCCATCCGGGGCATCTTGATGTCGGTAACGATGATATCCGGCTTCTCCCGGCGAATGACCTCCAGTCCCTCCGCCCCGTCGGCGGCCTCTCCCGCCACAACGCAGTCCACGCTCTGCCAGTCCACCGCCTGGACAATGCCCCGGCGGACCAGCTCCTCGTCCTCCACGATGACCACTTTTTTCATTCTCTCTCCCCCTCTCCCTGGCGGCTGATGGGCAGGATCACCCGGATACAGGTCCCCTTTCCCCCCGCCGGGGGCAGAAAGGTCAGCCCTTTCTCCGTTCCATAGTAGAGCCGCAGGATGGCGTCCACATTGTAAAGTCCGAAATGGACGCTCTGGGGCTTCTCCCGGGCCAGAAACCGCTCCATGCTCTCCCTGGGCATACCGCAGCCGTCGTCCTCCACCGTCAGCAGCATCTCTTCTCCCGCCGTAGCGGCAGAGACCCGAATATGTCCGTGGCTGCCGTCCTCAAAGCCGTGGATAATGGCATTCTCCACCAGGGGCTGGAGCATCAGCTTGGGCACCAGCGCGTCCAAAAGGCCCTCCTCCACCCTCATCTCATACTCAAACTTGCCGGGGAAGCGGATCCTCTGGATCTCCACATACCGCTCCAGCAGCTCCACCTCCTCCCGCAGCTCCACGAACTCTCCGCCGGAGATACTGCTGCGCAGGATATCTCCCAGCTCGGCGGAGATGGTGGCCACCTGGGGGATCCGGTTGATCTTCCCCAGCCACTTCAGGGTGTCCAGCGTGTTATAGAGAAAATGAGGGTTGAGCTGTGCCTGCATCATTCGGATCTGGGCGTCCCCCAGCTCCTGCTGTTGGCGCAGGGAGTCCTCCAGGTTGGTCTTGAGCCGCTGGGTCATCCGGTTGAACCGTCCGGACAGCTGGCTGATCTCATCGGTGCCGGGGACCTCCACCTGTACCGCCAGATCCCCCTCCTCCACCGCCGCCATGGCGCTGTTGAGAGAGCGGATGGGCCGGACGATCTGTCCGCTGAAGCGCAGGGAGACAAGTACGCACAATGCCAGGCACAGCAGCAGGGACACCCCCGCCGCCAGGTAGAATAGCCGTGTGACCCACTCCGCCAGAGGCTGGGGCTGCCGGAGGACCACCGTAAAACCGCTCCTCTCCTCCCGCAGGAGAAAGAAGCTGCGGTCGGCCTCCACCCCGGCCAGGCTCCCTCCCCTCAAAAGGCACTCCCGCAGCCTTGCGGGCAGGGCCTCATCCTGGATCCCTGGGGTGACGTACACCTTGTCCCAGTAGGGATCCAGTACCAGCACGTCGCTGTCAGCGGTGTATTTCCCCTCCAGCAGCCGGGCAAAGTGGGCCTCCCCCAGCTCAGCCACCGCGTAGCCCGCCACGCCCTCCCCGGCGGAAATGGCCAAAGCCATCTGCATCCGCCCCCTGGGACTCTGGTCATAGGGGGACGCCGCCCGGTAGACCGTCTCTCCCTTCGCCCGGGCGGCGGCCAACAGCCCCCAGTTCACCGGCAGGGTCTCCCCCAGCCGTCCGTTTCCCGTGGTGTAGAGCAGCTTCCCCTCCCCGTCGTAGAGGGAGAAATCCGCGTTGCGCAGCAGGGGGGCGGCGGTGTCGTAAAGGGCGCTGTAGATCTGGGTATCCCGCAAAGCTCCCCGGGTGAGGGCCATTCCCACCTCCCCCTGTCCGCTCAGGTCCTCCAGCACCCCGCCGCAGGCCGTCAGCAGCTCGGTAAGGCCCCCCGTCATGGCGGTGAGCTGGCTCTCCGCCAGATTCTCGGCGTTCCGGGCCAGGGACAGGTGAAACAGGTTCAGGATCAAAAAAACGCACACCAGCAACGGGATCACTCCCACCCCCAGAAAGGCCCCCAGCAGCTTTTTCTGGAAGGAGGAGTGACCGGGCGTTTTCCTCATTTCTCCCCCTCCCCTCTTCCCGCGGCCCACCGGATCAAAAACTCCTCCGTGATCCCCGAGGCCCACTGGGCGTCGTAGTCGATGATACCGATCTCCTCCTCCGAGGGCAGCTCCTCCCGGTCCTGGACGTCGGTGCGCACCGACCGGCGGGCAAAGTCGCTGACCACCAGGGCCTGGACGTCGGCGCTCTGGACAAACTCCAGGAAGGCCATGGCGTTGTCCCGGTGTCTGGCCCCCGCCACCAGGGCGGTGCCGTCGGGCAGGTTGCTGGTGCCCTCCGCCGGGTAGACGATGGCGATATTGGCCCCCTCGCTCTGCCGCTTCAGGGCGCTCTCCTCCAGGGTGATCCCCACCCAGCAGCTTCCCGCATCCACCGCCGCGGGCACGTCCCCCGAGTCGGAGAGGATGTTCCCGTCCAGGTTCTCCTCAAACCGGGCCAGATCCGCCCAGAGGTCCCCGCCCAGCCCCAGGAGCATCGTGACCGCCGCCGTATAGCTGGAGCCGGATACGGCGGGGTCGGCAAAGGCGATCTTTCCCCGCCAGCGCTGGTCCAGCAGGTCTGCCCAGCCCGTCAGCTCCCCGGGAGAGACCAGCCGGGTATTGTAAATAAGCACCACCGGCAGGGAGGAAAAGGGGGTCCACCGGTCCCCCTGGGGCCGAAGCCCGGGCTTGAGCAGGTCGGCCCCCGAGCCTGCATAAGGCTCAAAGCAGTCCTCATAGAGCTGCAGGCTCTCCACCCCGCCGCCGAACATCACGTCGCACCGGGGCTCCTCCCGCTCCCCGGCGATGCGCTCCAAAAGCTCCCCCGTGCCCCCGGTGACCACCTCCACCCAGATCCCGGTCCGCTCTTCAAACTCCTTGATGATGGGGCCGGATACCTCCTCCTTGTGGGAGGTATAGACCACCAGCCTCTCCCCGTCGGAGGGAGCCAGACCGCTCATATCGGTCTCCGGCCCCCGGCAGGAGGGGAGAAAAAGCAGCCCCGCCAAAACCGCCGCCAGCGCCCTCTTTCTCACCGCTTCCCCCTCCTTTTTTGATTACAAATAGTTACAACATTGTAATTATTTGTTACTTTTCTCTCTCCGCCAGGATCTCCTCCAGCACCTTCAGCACGTCGGAGCACTGGCTGGAAAACATGGCCCGCAGGTCCGGGTGGGCGGTATCCATAAGGTAGGGATGTCCCACCGTCCGGAGCATCGCCACGTCGTTCCAGTTGTCGCCAAAGGCGGCGACCTCCTCCGGCGCAACGCCCAGAGCCTCACAAAGCCCCCGGATCCCCGTGCCCTTGTCGGCCACCCCGAAATCCAGCCAGCAAGGGCCTGCCACCGCCATATTCCACTCCCCCCAACTGGGACCCAAAGCGGCGGCGACGGTCTCCGGACCCTTGGGGCAGTAAGCGGTTATTTTTACAATATCCTCCCGGATCTCCTCCGGGTCCCCCACCGCCAGGGCCGGGCAGTGGACCTCCCGCTCCAGAAACCGGATCAGGCCGTCGGTGTCTCCGCCGCAGACAAAGCTGGTCCGCTCCCCGGAGACGAACGCCTGGCCGTCCGGCAGGGCCATAATGTCCCGGCACAGGGCCAGGGCGGTCTGCCGGGGGAAGGCGGTCTTGGACAGGATGGGGGCCGCCTCCCCGCCGGGGCCGAAAACGATGGCCCCGTTTTCACACAGGAAGCAAAGCTCATCCGCCGCGGGGCCAAAGGTCCTCAGGAGGGAGGGGAAGCTCCGGCCTGAGGCGGGGCAGAAATATATCCCCGCCTGCCGTATCCGGCGCAGCAGAGGGAACAACTCTTGGGGAAGGGCCTTCTGTCCGTAGGGGATCAGGGTCCCGTCAATGTCGCTGGCGATGAGCTTTATCATAGGGGATATCCTCTTTTCCTGGTATAAAAACCAGCAGGACGAAACGTCCCGCCGGTCCTGACAAGCCTTTTATTGGACAGTCAGGCTGCCCTGGGTGATGAGGCGGCCGTTTCTACGGCTAAATAATACCACATCCTCCCCCTTAAAGTCCAGCCTTACCTTCTGGCCGATCTGGTAAAGGACCCCGCCGAAGACCACGCCGGTGAGCAGGAAATCTCCCACCCGGACCTTCACGGTGGTCTCCATACCGGTGGGCATGGCGGAGTAGATCTCCCCCTCCAGAGCGCCGTTTTCCGATATGTTCAGGAACTCGGGCCGGACCCCCACCACCAGGTCCTCGTCGGTGAGCTCCACCTCGTCCCCGAAATCCTCCTGCTCGTCCACCACGGCCACGTGGTAGCGGAAGAGGGCGTCCTTGTTGCCCTTCTCCACATGACCCTTGCCCTTGGCTTTCTCCGCCTCGGCGGCCTTTTTGGCCTGGTCGGCGGCGTCGGCGGCGGCAAACCAGTCGCTGAGGACCAAGGGGGTCTTGGGGGTGTAGACGGCCCGGGTCCCGTCCAGAATGGACAGGGCGATGGTGCCGTCGGGGTTCTGCTTGCCCCTGGCCTCGATAAAGTTGATGGCGGGGTTGCCCACGAAGTCGGCCACGAAGGTGTTGTTGGGCCGACCGTAGACCGTGAGGGGGGCGTCATACTGCTGGAGAACGCCGTTGTCGATGAGACAGATCTTGGTGGCCAGGGTCATGGCCTCCATCTGGTCGTGGGTGACATAGACGAAGGTGGAGCCGGTCTCCAGGTGGAGGCGCTGAAGCTCGGAGCGCATCTCCAGGCGGAGCTTGGCGTCCAGGTTGGAGAGGGGTTCGTCCATGAACAGGACCTTGGGCTCAGGGGCCAGGGTCCGGGCGATGGCCACCCGTTGCTGCTGGCCGCCGGATAGCTCGGCGGGATAGCGGTCCATGAACATGCCGATCTTCACGATCCGGGCCACCCGGCGCACCGAGAGGTCGATCTCCTCCTTGCTCAGCTTCCGGACGCTGGTGACGGGCTTGCCGTTTTTGAGGTAGGTGTAGTCCCCGGCAAACTCGCACCCCTCCCCCTTGCACTTCTGCTCCGCAGCGGTCAGAGCCTTCTCCAGTTCAGAGAGCCTGGCGCGGGCCACGGTGGCGGGCTCCATGGACTCGTGGAGCTTATAGCCCATAAGCTCCTTGGCGGTGAAGATGGAGATCTCGTAGCGGTCGATGAGTTTGATGTGAGCCTTGTTCTCGTCCAGCTTGCCCTTTTTGTCCACGCACTCCTGGATGGTCTTCACCACGTCGTCGGGTTTTTGCAGGATACGGATGAGGGCGGCGGTCTTCCGGGCCTCCAGGTCGATTTTGGGAAGCTCCTCCTTCA